>NZ_JAIUKC010000062.1:0-73114 GCF_020177435.1 Saccharopolyspora sp. 7B
GGGGGGGGCGCGGCGGGGGCCGCGGCCAGCGGGAGCGGCGGGGTCGGCGCGGGCTCGGCGACGGGTCGATCCAGCCAGGTCGTGACCGCGACGGCGAGCAGCGCCAGCACGGCCGCGAGCAGCAACCCGATCCGCCCCGCGCGTCCGGGGTCGATTCTGGCGCGCAGCACGGAATCGGGCAGCCACCTCTGCAAGTGCCTGCGCATTCCGGCGAACTGCCCGTGGGACGGTTCACGGGCGGAATGCCTACCGGTGGAATCGGGTCCGGCGCGCGATTCCGGTTCGCCCGCCACATCGGGTGGATCGGTGATTTCGTCGTCGGACGGGCGGAACCGGAGCGCTCGCCCGGTGCCCGCACCGTCGCGCTCCGCCTGCTGCTTCAACGCCAGCAGGCGGCTGCGCGGGGTGTCGTCGGGGGCGGCGGAATCGTCGAGGATGCCGCGGAAGAGAGTGGGGACGGCCATGAATTCGACGGTAAGAACGGACGCCGACTTCGACCAGCCCCGAGTTCGACATCTGTGGATGGATCGCCGACCTGTGGACAACTCGGCGCAATTCATCACGAACAGGCGACGGAGAATTCCCCCGAAAGGAATCGAATCCGAATTCGCCTACTGGAAATTCAACGCGCGAGCCGCCAGCCACCGGGCAGCACCACGGCCCCGAGCGCACCGGGACCGATGTGCGCCCCCACCACCGGCCCCACCTCGGAGACCACGCAGTCCAGCGCGACCGAAGCCTGGCGCCGCAACTGCTCGGCCAACCGCTCCGCCCACTCCGGGGCGTCCAAGTGGTGGATCGCCACCGACAGCGAACCCGACTCCGCCCCCCGGGCCACCAGGTCGAGCAGGCGGGCGTGCGCGCGAGCCGTCGTCCGCACCTTCTCCAGCAGCTCCACGCGGCCCTCGTGGACGTGCAGCAGCGGTTTGATGGCCAGCGCCGTGCCCAGCACCGCCGCCGCGGCACCGATCCGGCCACCGCGGCGCAGGTGTTCCAAGGTCTGCACGGAGAACAACGTGCGGGTCCGCTGCGCGATCAAGGCCGCCCGGCTCTCCACCGCCGACAGCCCGGCTCCGGCCCGGGCGCTGTCCGCCGCGCCCAGCGCCGCGAACCCCAGCCCCATCGCCGCGGACCGCGAGTCGACCACCCGGATCCGATTCGGATCGACCTCGCGAGCCGCCAGCCGGGCCGCGTCCCAGGTACCCGACAACCGGCGGGACAGGTGCACCGACACGACGCCGTCCGCCCCGCTCTGCAGCGCTTCCCGGTAGGCGGTGGCGAACTCGCCCGCACTCGCGCCGGACGTGGTCACGCGCTCCTTGCGATCCCAGGCGGCCGTCAACCGGCCCGAGTCGAACTCGTGCTCCGGGATCGAATCGGCGCCCTGCACGCTCACGTGCAGCGGGACCACCCGGAGCGCGTGCCGCTGCGCGAAACCCGCGGGCAGGTACGCGGTCGAATCGGTGACGACGGCTACGGACACGCGCGCAACCCTAACCAGGAGCGGTGCTCAGGCGGGGACACCACCGTTGTACGTGGTCAGCCGCCACCGGTCGGTCCCGGTGCGGCGCGTCAGCACCACCCAGTGGCAGTTGGAGATCCCGCCGAGGCTCGGCCACAACTCCACCGGCAGCTCCAGCATCCGGGCGGTGAGCCCGGTGATGAGGCCGCCGTGCGCGCAGACCAGCGCGGTCTCCTGGTAGGTGGTGTCCAGCTCCGACACGACTTCGAAGGCCCGCTCCGCCACCTCGACGCGGGACTCGCCGCCCGGCGGGGACCAGGTGGCGTCCGAGCGCCACACGGCCATCGAGCCCGGCCAGCCGTGCTCCACCTCGGCGCCGCTGAGCCCCTGCCACTCGCCCAGGTGCGTCTCCCGCAACCGCTTGTCCTGGCGCACCGGCATCCCGGAGAGCTCGGTGAACGCGGCCGCGGTGGCGCTCGCGCGACGCAGGTCCGACCCGACCGCGACCTCCGGTTCGAAGGCCGCGACGACCGGGGCGGCCCGCTGCGCCTGCGCGATGCCCGCGTCGGTCAGGGAGGTGTCCAGGTGCCCCTGGATGCGGCCGGCGGCGTTGTAGTCCGTCTCGCCGTGCCGCCAGAGCACCAGGCGAGCCAAGCTCACTCGTCGCCGTCCCGCTGCTCGGCGCTGTCCACGAAGTCGATCCGCGGGCAGTCCTTCCACAGCCGTTCCAGCTCGTAGACGGCGCGTTCCTCGGTGTGCTGCACGTGTACGACCACGTCGACGAAGTCGAGCAGCACCCAGCGCCCCTCGCGGGCGCCTTCGCGCCGCACCGGCTTGGTGCCCGCGGCGCGCATCTTCTCCTCGACGTTCTCCACGATCGAATCGACCTGGCGCTCGTTCGCCGCCGAGGCGATCACGAAGCAGTCGGTGATGACCAGCTGCTCGGAGACGTCGAGCAGCACGAGATCGTTCGCCTTCTTGTCGGCCGCGGCCTGCGCCGCGACCAGGGCCAGCCTGCGGGCTTCCTCAGTGGCTGCCACGTCTCTCCTCTCAGGCGGGCACGGTTCCGCCCACGCGACCCAGGATAGCCAGCGCGTGCACGCCTCCCGCGACCCGCCGGGGTCGGACGGCGGAACGGGAAAACCGGTTGCCGCCGATCGGACACTGGAACGGTGCGAGGAGGCGAGATGCGGATACGTCCGGCGCGGCAGGACGACGAGCGGGCGCTGGCGCGGATCTCGCGCGCCGCGTGGACCCCGGAATCGTCCGTGTTCCCCCGACCCGCCGCCGACGCCCCGTTCTTCCGCGAGCCGGTCGTCCCGGAGAACGTGCTCGTAGCGCTCGCCGCGGACGAACCGATCGGCTTGATCAAGCTCGTCCCGATGGCGACCGCCCAGCCCAGGCTCGGCGCGGCCGCCGCGCACGTGCAGCAGATCTACGGCCTGTCCGTGGTTCCGGAGTACCAGGGCCGCCGGGCCGGGACCGAGCTCCTCGGGGCCGCTCGCGCGGAGGCGGTCGCCCGGGGCGCGCGGCGCATCACCCTGCGGGTGCTCGGCGGCAATCCGCGGGCGCAGCGGTTGTACGAGCGGCTCGGCTACCGGGTCGAGGGCGTCGAGCGCGAGCAGTTCCTCCTGGGCGGGACCTACGTCGACGACGTCCTGCTCGCCTTGGACCTGACCTGACGGCCACCCCGCGCAGTCGGGGCGGCGCACCGAATCCGGTGCTCGAGCGCGTACCGCTGCCGACAGCCCACCGGCCGAGCGCCCGGCACGGTCTTGACGGCGGCGAAGTGGTTCCACTACGGCCGCACGAGGGCTCCGGACCGCTACGTTGGCTTGCGTGACTCCGGAGCGGACGCCGCCACTCGAACCGGCGATATCGGCGGACGTCCACGGTCTCCACCGGCTTCGGCGAGAGCTCGAGGACTGGCTCCAGGCGAAGGACGTCGACCAGTGGCAACCCGGCGAAGTGAGCCCGCACGACATCGCGTCCCAGATCGCGCGACACGAGTGGTACGTCCTGCGAGACGCCGATCTCGGTCTCGTCGCCGCCTTGCGGATCCTCCGTGCCGACCCGGCCTTCTGGGGCGACGACCCCACGCCGGCCGTCTACGTCCACGGCCTCATGGTGAGTCGGCGGAAAGCGGGACACGGGCTCGGTTCTTCGTTGTTGCGCTGGGCCGGTGATCGAGGTCGGGCGAGTCGGGCTCGGTTCCTGCGGCTGGACTGCGACGAGTCGAACGAGGTCCTCCGCGCCTTCTACCGCGACCTCGGTTTCCGCGAGGTGGGACGCCGCGATTTCACCGACGGGCAGTTCAGCGTCACCCTGTTCCAGAAGGTGCTCTGACCGCGCCGGGGACGGCTCCCGGTCTGAGTTGTACCGAGGTCGTACCGGCTGCTCACGGCCCCCACTCCGGTGCGGGTCCGGCGTCGTCGGGGCGGTAGAGGCCGCGCTTGGTGATGTACTGGACGATCCCGTCGGGGACGAGGTACCAGACCGGCAGTCCGGCGTGGACGCGTTGGCGGCAGCCCGTGGAGGAGATCGCCATCGCCGGGATCTCCACCAGCGACACCGACCCCTGCGGCAGGTGCGCGTCGTCGAGCGAGTAGCCGGGACGGGTGACGCCGATGAAGTGGGCGAGCTCGAACAGCTCCTCCACCCGGTGCCAGGACAGGATCTGCTCCAGCGCGTCGGCGCCGGTGATGAAGTACAGCTCGGCATCCGGGTACAGCGCGCGCAGGTCGCTGAGGGTGTCGGCGGTGTAGGTGGGGCCGCTGCGGTCCACGTCCACCCGGCTCACCGAGAACCGCGGGTTGGAGGCGGTGGCGACCACCGTCATCAGGTAGCGGTCCTCGGCGGGGCTGACCGCCTCGTGACCCTTCTGCCACGGCTGACCGGTCGGCACGAAGATCACTTGTTCGAGGCCGAACTGGGCCTGCACTTCACTGGCCGCTACGAGGTGGCCGTGGTGGATCGGGTCGAAGGTGCCACCCATGACCCCGATACGGCGCCGACGAGACATGACTGCAGACCCTAAACGAGCGACGCCCCGACCAGCCCCGATGAACGTCGTGACGGTGACCGATCCCACCCCGGGGACGGGTCACCGGCGGACTCAGCCCGCGGGCCGCACGTGCCCGTCGCCGTACACGAGCCACTTGGTGGAGGTCAGCTCCGGCAGCCCCATCGGGCCGCGCGCGTGCAGCTTCTGGGTGGAGATGCCGATCTCGGCGCCCATCCCGAACTCGGCGCCGTCGGTGAACGCGGTCGAGGCGTTGACCATGACGGCCGCCGAGTCGACGCGGGCGGTGAAGGACCGGGCCGCGCGCACGTCGTCGGTCACGATCGCCTCGGTGTGCCCGGAGCCGTGCGCGCGGATGTGCTCGGTGGCGGCCTGCAACGAGTCGACGACGGCGGCGGCGATGTCCAGCGAGCCGTACTCGGTGTCCCAGTCGGAGTCCTCGGCGGCGAGGACGCCGGAACCACCGAGCCGGGCGACCTCCTCGTCGCCGTGCACGGTGACGCCCGCGGCGCGCAGTTCGGCGACGGCGCGGGGCACGAACTCGGCGGCGATGTCCCGGTGCACCAGCAGCGTCTCGGCCGCGTTGCACACGCTGGGACGGCGGGCCTTGGAGTTCAGCAGGATGCGCAGCGCGGTGTCGATGTCGGCGCGCGCGTCGACGTAGACGTGGCAGTTGCCGACGCCGGTCTCGATGGTGGGCACGGTGGACTGCTCGACGACCGTGGAGATCAGCCCGGCGCCGCCGCGCGGGATCACCACGTCGACCAGCCCCCGCGCGGTGATCAGATGCCGCACCGAGGCGCGGTCGTGGCTGGGCAGCAGCTGGATCGCGTCCGCGGGCAGCCCCTGCTCGACGAGGACGTCGCGCAGCACCCCGACGAGCGCGGTGTTCGAGCGCTCGGCGGAGGCCGATCCGCGCAGCAGCACCGCGTTCCCGGACTTCGCGGTGAGCCCGGCCGCGTCCACGGTCACGTTGGGCCTGCCCTCGTAGACGATGCCGACGACGCCCAGCGGCACCCGGACCTGCTGCAGCTGCAGCCCGTTGGCGAGCACGCTGCCGCGCACCACCTCACCGGTCGGGTCGGGCAGCCCGGCGACGGTGCGCAGGCCGTCGGCGATGCTCGCGACGCGATCGTCGGTCAGGCGCAGCCGGTCGATCAGCCCGGCGGCGGTGCCGTTCTCCTCGGCCCGCGCGACGTCGAGCTCGTTCGCCGCCAAGATCTCCGGGGCCCGTTCGACCAGCGCGTCGGCCATGGCGCGCAGTGCGGAGTCCTTGGCGCCGCGCGGCAGCAGGGCCAGTTCCGCGGCGGCGTCGCGGGCGGCGCGGGCCGCCGCGCGCACCTGCTCGCGGAGCTCGTCGCCGGAGGCCTGCGCGTGCTGGTCGGTGGAGGCATCGATGCTCGTCGTCACGCACCCCAGCCTAGTGGGGCGGCGCAACGGAGTTCCGCTGGTGAGGAACCGGCGGGCGGTGCCGGGCGCGTCGGGGCCGTCCGGTAGGAATCGTGGCGTGGACGAACAAGCCCTGCGGGAACTCGCCGACGAACGGCTCCGCGCGCTGGCCGGTCCGGACGCCGTGCTGCGCGACGACCAGTGGCGCGCCATCGAAGCGCTCGTGCTGCACCGCCGCCGCGCGCTCGTGGTGCAGCGCACCGGCTGGGGCAAGTCGGCGGTGTACTTCCTGGCCACGGCGCTGCTGCGCGAACTCGGCGAAGGCCCCACGGTGATCGTCTCGCCGCTGCTGGCGCTGATGCGCAACCAGGTCGAAGCCGCCGAGGCCGCCGGGGTCCGCGCCGCCAGCATCAACTCGGCGAACCCGCAGGCGTGGCAGGCCATCGAGGAGCAGATCGCCGTCGGCGACGTGGACGTGCTGCTGGTGAGCCCCGAACGGCTGAACAACCCGGATTTCCGGGACACCGTGCTGCCCGAGCTGACGCACAGCGCGGGCCTGCTCGTGGTGGACGAGGCGCACTGCATCTCCGACTGGGGCCACGACTTCCGTCCGGACTACCGCAGGTTGCGAACGCTGCTGGGCGAGCTCCCCGAGGGCGTGCCGGTGCTGGCCACCACCGCCACCGCCAACGACCGCGTCGTGCAGGACGTGTCCGAGCAGCTCGGCGTCGGCGGCGAGTTCAGCGACCCGCAGGAGACGCTGGTGCTGCGCGGCACCCTCGACCGGGAGAGCCTGCGGCTCGGCGTGGTGGAGCTGCCGACGGCGCAGGCGCGGCTGGCGTGGCTGGCGAGCAACCTCGGCGAGCTCACCGGTTCCGGGATCATCTACACGCTCACCGTCGCGGGGACCGAGGAGGTCGCCGGCTACCTGCGCGACCAGGGTTTCGAGGTGGCGTCCTACTCGGGCCGCACCGACCCGGAGGAGCGGCAGCGCGCCGAGGAGGACCTGCTGGCGAACCGGGTGAAGGCGCTGGTCGCCACCTCGGCGCTGGGCATGGGCTTCGACAAGCCCGACCTGGGGTTCGTGGTGCACCTGGGGGCGCCGTCCTCGCCGATCGCCTACTACCAGCAGATCGGGCGGGCCGGCCGCGGCGTGCGGCGGGCGGAGGCGCTGCTGCTGCCCGGCCCGGAGGACCAGGAGATCTGGCGCTACTTCGCATCACTGGCGTTCCCACCGGAGGCCACGGTGCGCGCCATCCTCGCCGCCCTCACCGAAGCAGGCACGTTGTCCACGGCCGCGCTGGAGCCCCGCGTCGACCTGGGCCGCTCCCGGCTGGAGATGGTGCTCAAGGTCCTCGACGTGGACGGCGCGGTGCGCCGGGTCAAGGGCGGTTGGGAGGCGACCGGCGAGCCGTGGACCTACGAGGCGGAGCGCTACGGGCGGATCGCCGCGGAACGCGCCGCCGAGCAGCAGGCCATGCTGGACTACCTCGCCACCCCGGACTGCCGGATGGAGTTCCTGCGCCGCCAGCTCGACGACCCGCACGCGCAACCGTGCGGCCGCTGCGACAACTGCACCGGGCAGCGCCACTCCGCCGAGGTCGACGAGCAGGTGGTGCAGCGGGCGACCGAACGGCTGCACCGGCCCGGCGTGGAGCTGGAACCGCGCAAGATGTGGCCCACCGGGATGGACGCGCTGGGCGTGCCCGTGTCGGGGCGGCTACCCGCGGCCGAACGCGCCGAGCAGGGCCGGGCCGTCGGCAGGCTGACCGACATCGGCTGGGGAAACCGGCTGCGCGAGCTGCTGGGCAACGGCGTCCCGGACCAGGAGCTGCCGGAGGACCTGTTCCAGGCGTGCGTGCAGGTGCTCGCCGCGTGGAAGTGGGAGCAGCGGCCGGTCGGCGTGGTCTCCGTCGGCTCGAACAGCAGGCCGCTGCTGGTGCGCAGCCTCGCGCAGCGCATCGCCACCATCGGGAGGCTGCCGCTGCTCGGCGAGGTCGCCACCAACCCGGACAGCACGCCGCGGCGGGGCAACAGCGCGCAGCGCGTCGGCACGCTCCGCGGCCAGTTCAAGATCCCCGACGAGCTCGCGTCGCGGATCGCCGAGCTGGACGGCCCGGTGCTGCTGATGGACGACTACGCCGACACCGGCTGGACCGCGGCGATCGTGGCCCGCACGCTGCGGCTCGCGGGCGCCCCCGCGGTGCTGCCGTTCACCCTCGCCTCGACGGGCTGACCGCGGTTCCCGGGAGCTGGGAAGGGTTCCCAACCGGGCACGGACCGCCATAGTGTGACGCGGTCTGTGCGGGGGAGGCTGCGGATGGTGACGTCGAGGTCGGAGGTGCCGGAGCGGCACCGGCTTCCGGTGCGCAAGCTGGTCGCGGCCAGCATCGGCAATGCGATCGAGTGGTACGACTGGACGATCTACAGCGCGTTCAGCGTGTACTTCGCGAGCCGCTTCTTCCCCGGTGAGCTGGCGCTGGTGAACACGCTGGCGACGTTCGCGCTCGCGTTCTTCTTCCGCCCGCTCGGCGGCTGGCTGCTGGGCCGGTTCGCCGACCTGCGCGGGCGCAAGACGGCGATGCTGCTGACGATCGCGCTGATGGCGGGCGGCTCGCTGCTGATCGGGGTGCTGCCCACCTTCGACCTGATCGGCTGGGGCGCACCGGTGCTGCTGGTGCTCGCGCGCATCGGGCAGGGGCTGTCGCTGGGTGGTGAGGTCTCGAACGCCTCCGCCTATCTGGCCGAGATCGCCCCGGCGAGCAGGCGCGGCCGGTACTCGTCGTTCTTCTACATCTCCACCGGGGCGGCGCTGCTGGTGGCCTCGCTGCTGGGGTACCTGCTGACCTCGGTGCTGACCGAGCAGCAGCTGACCGCGTTCGGCTGGCGCATCCCGTTCGTCATCGGCGGGGTGCTCGGCCTGATCGGCATCTGGTTGCGGCGGTCGCTGGAGGAGACCGAGCAGTTCGCCGACAACCGGGAGAAGGCGCGGGCGCTGCGTAGTCCACTGTGGACGACGCTGCGGCTGCACCCCCAGGCCGTGGGCATGCTCATCGGGTTCAGCATGCTCTCCACGCTCTGCTACTACACGTTCTTCAGCGCGCTCACCCCGTTCGCCGTGGACACCCGGCACGCGGACGCGACGGACGTGTTCCTCGCGCTGTCGGTGGCGACGGTGCTGTTCATCGCGCTGCAGTACCCGATGGGGGCGCTCTCCGACCGGTTCGGCCGCAAGCCGCAGCTGCTGGTGTGGTCGGCCGCGACGGCGGTGCTGATCGTGCCGCTGTCCGCGCTGGTCGGGCCGGGACTCGGCGGGCTGCTGGTGGTGTTCTGCGTCGGCGTCGGGCTCTACTCGGCGATGACCTCGATCGCCCCGGCGATCATGTCGGAGCTCTTCCCGACGGAGCTGCGCGGCCTCGGCATCGGCGCTTGGTACAACCTGACCGTCGCGGTGTTCGGCGGGACGGCGCCCCTGGTGATCCAGGCGTTCGCCGCGTTCGGCGCGGAGGCGCTGTTCTTCTGGTACATCGCGGCCGCGGCCGTCATCGCGTTCTTCGTGATCCTGGCGCTGCCGGAAACCCGGGGCAGCGAACTGCGCTAGCGCAGCGGCACCAGGTCGTCGGCGTGCACCACTTCGCGGCGCTGCTCGGCGGGCAGCTCGTGGCTGGACCGGCCGACGAGCTCCGGCAGTTCCGCCGCGTCGTAGGCGACGACGCCGCGGGCCACCACGGCTCCGGCCGGGTCGACGAGCTCCACCACGTCCCCGCCGTCGAACGCGCCCTCCACCGAGGTGATCCCCGCGGCCAGCAGCGAGCGGCGCCGCCGCACCACGGCCGCGACCGCGCCGTCGTCGATCCACAACCTGCCGCGCGCACCCGCCGCGTGCGCCAGCCAGAAGCGCCGGGCGGAGAGCCTGCTGCCGGTGGTGGCGAACGCGGTGCCCACGTCGGCGGCGCCGAGGGCCCGTGCGGCCTGCGCCGCCGAGGTCAGCAGCACCGGGATGCCCGCGGTGCACGCGACCCGCGCGGCCTCCACCTTCGAGGCCATGCCACCGGTGCCCACCCCGGAACCCGAGGCGCCGGCGTCCACCCCGGCCAGGTCGGCGGCGCTGGTGACCTCGCGGATCGCCGACGCCCCACCGCCGCGCGGATCCCCGTCGTACAGGGCGTCCACATCGGACAGCAGCAGCAGCGCGTCGGCACCGACCAGGTGCGAGACCAGCGCGGCCAGCCGGTCGTTGTCGCCGAACCGGATCTCCGCGGTGGCGACCGTGTCGTTCTCGTTCACCACCGGCACCACGCCGAGGGTGAGCAGCCGGTTCAACGTGCGCTGCGCGTTGCGGTAGTGCGCGCGCCGCACCACGTCGTCGGCGGTGAGCAGCACCTGCCCCACGGTGCGCCGGTAGCGGGCGAAGGACTCGGCGTAGGCGTGCGCCAGCGCCTGCTGCCCCACGCTCGCCGCGGCCTGCTTGGTGGCCAGGTCGCGCGGACGGCGGCGCAGCCCCAGCGGGGCGATGCCCGCGGCGATGGCACCGGAGGACACCACCACGACCTGGCCGCCGGTGGCGACGCGTGCTTCCACCGCGTCCACCAGGGCCGCGAGCCGCGCCTGGTCCAGCGCTCCCCGGCCGGTGGTCAACGAGGACGAGCCGACCTTGACGACGATGCGGTGCGCCGCCGCGATCGAGTCGCGGGTCGGCGAGGACTGCACCGCGCCGGTCACTCGTCCTCCTCGGCTCCCCCGGCGTAGCCGCCTTCCGCGTCGAGGTTCCCGCGGCGGGCCTTCTTCGCCGCCTTCCGGTCGGCCGCGCCGATCCGGTCGGTCGCGTCCAGGCGCGAGTCGGTGCCGCGGCCGGTGAGCACGGCCGCGACCCCCGCCGGGGTGGACGGCTCCCAGTCGAACGTGACGCCGCCGATGGTGACCTGGCTGCCCGGTTCGGCACCGGCCTTGCCGAGCGCCTCCTCCACGCCGAGCTTCGCGAGCCGGTCGGCGAGGAAGCCCACCGCCTCGTCGTTGTCGAACGCGGTCTGGCGCACCCACCGCTCCGGCTTCTCGCCGCGCACGACGAACGCCTCGTCGTCCTCCGGGTCGGTCTCCACGGTGAAACCGCTGTCGCCGATGGCGCGCGGGCGCACCACGACCCGGGCCGGCTCCGGTTCGGGCAGCGAAGCCCGGTAGCGCTCGACCTCCTCGGCCATCGCGAACGACAGCTCACGGAGACCTTCGTGGCTGGCCGCCGACACCTCGAACACGCGCAGGCCGCGGGACTCCAGGTCGGGACGGATCAGCTCGGCCAGCTCGCGGGCCTCCGGCACGTCCACCTTGTTCAGCACCACCAGCCGCGGCCGGTCGCCGAGGTCGCCGTGCTCGCCCTGCAGCGCGGGCGTGTACCGGGCCAGCTCTTCTTCCAGCGCGTCGATGTCGGACAGCGGGTCGCGTCCCGGCTCCAGCGTCGCGCAGTCCACCACGTGCACCAGCACCGCGCACCGCTCGATGTGCCGCAGGAAGTCCAGGCCGAGCCCGCGCCCGTCGCTGGCGCCGGGGATCAGGCCGGGGACGTCGGCGACGGTGAACACGGTCTCGCCCGCGGTGACCACGCCGAGGTTCGGCGCCAGCGTGGTGAACGGGTAGTCCGCGATCTTCGGCTTGGCCGCGGAGACCACCGAGATCAGCGAGGACTTGCCCGCGGACGGGAAGCCGAGCAGCCCCACGTCGGCGACGGACTTCAGCTCCAGCACCAGGTCCTGCTCGTCCCCCGGCTCGCCGAGCAGCGCGAACCCGGGCGCCTTGCGCGCCTTCGAGGCCAGCGCCGCGTTGCCCAGCCCGCCGCGGCCGCCTTCGGCCGCGATGAACGTGGTGCCCGGCCCGACCAGGTCGGCCAGCACCTCACCGCTCTCGGTGAGCACGACCGTGCCGTCCGGGACGGGCAGCACCAGGTCTTCGCCGATGGCGCCGTTGCGCAGGCTGCCGCGCCCCTGCTTGCCGCTGGCCGCGGTCGCGTGCGGGCGGTGGTGGAAGTCCAGGAGCGTGTGCACGCCGGGGTCGACGACGAGCCGCACGTCGCCGCCGCGGCCGCCGTTGCCGCCGTCGGGGCCGCCGAGCGGTTTGAACTTCTCCCGGTGGACCGAGGCGCAGCCATTGCCCCCATCGCCAGCGGCGATGTGGATGGTCACGCGGTCAACGAACCGCGACACGAGTCCCTCCAGGTGCGGGGAGTGCTGACATTCGATGCGTTCCGCGAACGCGAACGAGGGGCGGGCCGGTGCAGAGACCGGACCCGCCCCTCGTCGGGAACTGCTGGTGCCGAGAGCCGGGTCAGACGACCTCGGCCGGCACGATGTTGACGGTCTTGCGACCGCGCTTGCTGCCGAACTCGACCTCACCGGCCGACAGCGCGAACAGCGTGTCGTCCTTGCCGCGGCCGACGTTCAGGCCGGGGTGGAACTTGGTGCCGCGCTGCCGAAGCAGGATCTCACCGGCCTTGACGACCTGGCCGCCGTAGCGCTTGACCCCGAGGTACTGGGGGTTCGAGTCGCGGCCGTTGCGAGAGCTGGAAGCGCCCTTCTTGTGTGCCATGACTACTCAGGTCCTCACTTGGTGATGCCGGTGACCTCAACGCGGGTCAACTTCTGACGGTGACCCTGGCGCTTCTGGTATCCGGTCTTGTTCTTGAACTTGTGGATGCGGATCTTGGGGCCCTTGGTCTGCTCGACCAGCTTCCCGGTCACCGAAACCTTCGCCAGTGCGTCGGCGTCGGCGGTGACGTCGGTGCCGTCGACGACCAGAACAGCCGGGAAGGTGACCTCGGTGCCGGAGTCGCCTTCGAGCTTCTCGACCTCGACGACGTCCCCGACCGCCACTTTGTACTGCTTGCCGCCGGTCTTGACGATCGCGTACATGAGTCGGAAGTCTCCTGCTACTCGGTTCGCTTGGTTCACCCGTTGACGCCCTCTCCGGCGAACCGGAGTTCCTACCGCCCGGCCGAGCCGGGCTTCGGGGGGTTCCTGCGTCGCGACCCTCGTCCCCACGAGGGGCACACCGGGTTCTACAGGCGTTTTGCCTCTCCGCCCGTCCGGCGGCGAGAAGTGCTCACACAGCATACAGACCACCCGGTGGCGCCCGACCACGAGGGGTCGGAGCAGCCGCGAGCGGGCAGGACGACAGCGTATGCCAGGCCGGATCCGGCCCGACGCGCACCCCCGGAACGGCCCGTCGGACGTGGCGAACGGCGCACCGATCAATGCGGGCGAAGGCCCCGGAACCCGCCGGACCGCTTGCTACGGTGGGTCGCCGTTCTACCGTGACATGGGGAAATTCGCGTGACCGAGATCGCAGCCGAGTCCGTTCCGGGGCGCGACGAGCACACCGAATCCGAGGGCCGGGACGACCTGCCGCGCGACCGCTTCCGGCGGCTGCGCGAAGGTCCGCTCGGGCCCCGGTTGCTGCTGCTGTCGGCCCTCGTACCGCCGCTGATGATGCTGCGGGAGGTGCTGCGCGCGCCCCAGCTGCACTTCTACGACTACTGGTGGGTCCTGCTGGACATCACCGGCGAGGACGGCTCGCTGCGGCCGGAGGCGCTGTTCGGCTTCCGCAACGAGCACCCGTTCGTGCTGCCGAGCCTGCTGTTCTGGCTCAGCGCCCGGTTCGGGCACGGGCTCAACCACCCGCTGGGGCTGGTGGTGCTGGCGTTCGGCGTGGGCTGCGTGCTGCTGGTGCTGGCGATGCTGCCCGCCTCGCTGAGCCGGTGGCAGCGCGCGGCGCTGGTGGTGGCGACCTCGACGCTGGTGTTCAACCCGCACGGCATCCACAACTTCGTGCGCTCGATGAGCGGCGCCTCGTGGATCTTGGCGATGCTGCTGGTGCTGGGCGCGCTGCTGGCGATGCAGCGGGGGCGGCTGCTGCCCGCGGTGGTGCTGGGGCTGCTGGCCTCCATCAGCTACGGCACCTCGTTCGCGGTGTGGCCGGCGCTATCGGTGGTCGGCTGGATGCGCGGGGAGCGGCGCGGCCGCGTCGCCACCCCGATGGTCGTCGGCGTGCTCGTGGTCGCCACCTGGCTGCTGCTGCGCGGCCCGCAGGGCGGCGGCGGTTCCTCCCCCACCGACGATCCGGCGCAGGCCCTGCTGGCCGGGCTGAGCATGCTCGGCATGGTGTGGACCGGCACCGAGCCGTCGCTGGCGCTGGTCGCCGGGGTCGCGGGGCTCGCGGTGCTGGCCCTGCACCTGCCCGGCTGCCTGCGCCCGGAGCACCGCGCGGCCAGCGCGCCCTGGTGGGGCCTCGCCGTGTACGCCGCGGGCTGCGCAGTGATGATCTCCGGTTCGCGGGCCGCGTTCGGCGAGTCCGCCGGGTTGCAGAGCCGGTACAACAGCATGACCGCGGCGCTGTGGATCGCGGTGCTGGTCATCGCCGTCGCCTGGGCGCGGTGGCCCGGAGTCCGGTCGATCGCGGTGTTCACCACCGTGCTCAGCACCGTCGCGCTGGGCGCGCCGATGGCGCAGGCGGTGCGCGAGGACGCGCCGAACCAGGACCTGCTGGCGGTCGCCGCGAAGGTCGGCACGACCGACGCGTTCACCGACCGCTTCCCCTCCCCCGAGCGGCTGCTGCCGCGGCTGCGGGCGCTCGGGCACTACCCGTTCTCCGACGAGTTCACCCTCGGCTGCGGCGACGACGTCGAGATCGGGACCCGGGTCAACACCGCGGACTGGCGGGTGCCCAGCATCGGCAGCTACCGGGAACCGCGGCCCGCCGGCTGGGACGTCGTCCTCAACGTGGAGACCGACCAGGTGCAGGGCGGCGCCCGGATGCTCAAGGGCTGGGCGATCTCCGGCATCGAACGCGCCCGCTGCGTCGCCGTCCTCGACCAGCGGGGCGAGGTCGTCGGCGGCGGTGTGGTCGACATCCCGCGCTCCGACGCCGAGAGCCAGACCCCCGGCATCGAGATCGGCCTCGGTTACCGCGCGGTGGTCCCCGCCGACACCGCCGGGCCGCTGCGCGTCGCGTTCCGCTTCCCCGACGGCTGGTGGATCCGCCCGCTCACCGAACAGCCGGAGGTGGTGTCGTGACCGAGCCCGCCGCGACCGTCGAGGTGTCCCTGCTGACCCCGGCGAAGGACGAGGCCGAGAGCCTGCCGAGGCTGTTCGCCGAGATCACCGCCGTGATGGACGCCCAGCAGCGCAGCTGGGAGCTGCTCGTCGTCGACGACGGCAGCTCGGACGGCAGCTGGCGGGTCATCACCGAGCACGCGGCCGCCGACCCGCGGATCCGCGGCCTGCGGATGCGGCGGAACTTCGGCAAGGCCGCCGCGCTCGCCGCCGGGGTCGCCGAGGTGCGCGGGCGGCTGCTGGTCACGCTCGACGCCGACCTGCAGGACGACCCGGCCGAGGTGCCGCGGCTGCTCGCCGAACTCGACGCGGGCGCCGACCTGGTCAGCGGGCACAAGGCGCAGCGCAAGGACCCGCTGGGCAAGCGGCTGCCGTCGAAGTTCTTCAACTGGATGACCGGGGTCATCACCGGGCTGCGGCTGTCCGACCACAACTGCGGGCTCAAAGCGGCCCGCACCGAGGTGTACCGGCGGGTACCGCTGTACGGCGAGCTGCACCGCTACATCCCGGCGCTGGCCCACCAGCTCGGCTACCGGGTGCGGGAGCTGCCGGTGCACCACCGGGCCCGCGAGCACGGCACGTCGAAGTACGGGCTGGAGCGCTACGTCCGCGGCGCGCTGGACCTGCTGACCGTGGTGGCGCTGACCCGCTACGGGCGGCGGCCCGCGCACCTGTTCGGCGGGCTGGGCATGGCCGCGGGCTCGGCGGGGACGCTGATCCTGCTGTACCTGACCGGGGTGTGGGTGTTCACCGAGCAGTCGATCGGGACGCGGCCGCTGCTGACGCTGGGCATCCTGCTGGAGATCTTCGCGGTGCAGATGATCTCCACCGGGCTGCTCGCCGAACTGGTGCTGCACCGCACCGGGCGCGACGCGGACGTCACCGACCTGGTCGCCGAGGACACTCGCTGACCCTGTTGTGCGGTGCTCGGGTGGCGGGTGGTCGTGCTGCGTGCGTGGTCGGCTGCTCAGCGGCTTCGCCGCTGACAGGAAACAGCCCAGGCCCGCGTGCGCCTCGGCTGCTGCGAAATCGAGGGGACGAGGTGGGGGCCTGCGCCTAGCATCGGGCCCCATGCTCACCGATGCGGACCTCGAACTGGTGCGGCGGGCCACCGCCGTGCTCGACCGCGCCACGCTCGACGACGGCCACCAGGTGTCGGCCGCCGCCTACGACGAGCGGGGCGCGGTGTTCACCGGGATGAACGTCTCGCACTTCACCGGCGGCCCGTGCGCGGAACCCGTCGTGATCGGCCAGGCCGCCGCCTCCGGGTCCGCGCCGCTGACGACGATGGTCGCGGTCCTGGCGACCGGCAGGCAGGTGATCCCGCCCTGCGGCCGGTGCAGGCAGCAGCTGTTCGACTACTTCCCGCGGTCGCGGGCGATCATCCGCGGCAAGAACGGGCTGGAAGCGGTCCCGATCACCGACCTGCTGCCGTTCCCCTACGACTACCGGAACTACGAACCGGGCGGGCCGGCCCCGGAACTGCACGTGTGGGACCGCTACCTGGACGCGGCCCGCGACGGCGCCAAGCGCAGCACCGTGCGGGTGCACGATCCGGTGCGGCCCGGCCCGGTACGGCTGGTGTTCGAGCACGCGGACGGATCGGCGACGACGTTGGCGGCCGAGGTGACCGGAGTGGAGCGCAAGCCCGCGGAGGTGCTGCTCAGCTCTCGGAGCTCGCTCCGGCGGTGGCGTCCGCGGCGTCGCCGGGGACGGCCTCCGGGGAGTTCGTCGGCGCGCCCGCGGCCCGGGACGCCGCCCGGCGCCGCGGCCTGCGGGTGACCGAGGCCGTCGCGGGCGCCGGCGCCTCCGGGACCCCGTTGGTGGCGGGCTCGGCCGGCTTCTCCACCGCGAGGACCACCGGCTCGGCCGATGCTCCCGCGCTGCCCGCCGGGCGGCTGACCTTGCGCCGCCGGGAGCGGCCGTTGGTCTCACCGGACTCCGGCTGCTGGGCGGCCGGGGATGCGGGCTGCTGCTGCGCGGAGTGCTGCGCGGGCCGCTGCTCGACCGGGGCGGCGGGTTCGGCCGCCTGCTCCTGCTTCGCGGGCTTGCCGCCGTGCTCGCCAGGGGCCTGCTCGGCGGTGTCCTGCTTGCCGCCGTCCTTCCGGCCCGAGTCCTGCTCGGCGGGCTTGCCCTGCTCGCGCTTGCCGCCGCCGTGCTTGCCGCCGTCCTGCTTGCCGGAGTCCTTGGCCGACTCGTGCTTGCCGGAGTCCTGCTTGGCGGAGTCCTTGCCCGACTCCTGCTTGCCCGAATCCTTGCCGGACTCCTGCTTGCCGGACTCCTGCTTGGCAGAGTCCTGCTTGCTCTGGGCGTCCTTCGAGGACTGCTCCTGCACGGCCCCGTTGCGCTCGCCGTGCTGCGCACCGTCCGAGTCCCCGGAGCCGTCGTGCTTGCCCTTGTTGCGGTTCCGGCGCGAGCCGCCGCCACCGCCGCCGCCGGAGTTCCCACCGCCGTGCTGGTGCACCACCGGGTCCGTCGAGACCATCAGGCCCCGTCCGCGGCAGTGCTCGCACGTGCTGCTGTAGGCCTCCAGGAGACCGGTGCCGACCCGCTTGCGGGTCATCTGCACCAGCCCGAGCGAGGTCACCTCGGCGACCTGGTGCCGGGTGCGGTCCCGCCCGAGGCACTCGGTGAGCCTGCGCAGCACCAGGTCCCGGTTGGACTCCAGCACCATGTCGATGAAGTCGATCACGATGATGCCGCCGATGTCGCGCAGCCGCAGCTGGCGCACGATCTCCTCGGCCGCCTCCAGGTTGTTCCTGGTGACCGTCTCCTCCAGGTTGCCGCCCGAGCCGGTGAACTTGCCGGTGTTGACGTCGATGACGGTCATCGCCTCGGTGCGGTCGATCACCAGGTAGCCACCGGAGGGCAACCAGACCTTGCGGTCCAGCGCCTTCGCGATCTGCTCGGTGATCCGCTGCTCGGTGAAGACGTCGCCCTTGCCGGTGTGCTTGGTGAGCCGGCTCATCAGGTCCGGCGCCACGTGCTGCACGTAGGCCTCGATGGTGTCCCACGCGTCGCCGCCCTGGACGACCAGCGAGGAGAAGTCCTCGGTGAACAGGTCCCGCACGACCTTGATCAGCAGGTCGGGCTCCTCGTAGAGCAGCTGCGGCGCCTGGGCCTTCGGGGTGTCGGCCTTCTCCTTGATGACCTCCCACTGGGCCTGCAGGCGGCGCACGTCGCGGTCCAGGGCCTCTTCGCTGGTGCCCTCGGAGGCGGTGCGGATGATCACACCGGCGTTGTCCGGGACGATCCGCTTGAGGATCTCCTTGAGCCGCTTGCGCTCGTTGTCCGGCAGCTTCCGGCTGATGCCGGTGGCACCGCCGCCGGGCACGTACACCAGGAACCGGCCGGGCAGGCTGATCTGGGTGGTCAGCCGGGCGCCCTTGTGACCGACGGGGTCCTTGGTGACCTGGACCAGGACGCTGTCGCCGGTGGACAGGGCCTGCTCGATGCGGCGCGCCTTGCCCGCGAGCCCGGCGGCGTCCCAGTCGACCTCGCCCGCGTACAGCACGGCGTTGCGGCCGCGGCCGATGTCGACGAACGCGGCTTCCATGCTGGGCAGCACGTTCTGCACGCGGCCCAGGTACACGTTGCCGACGAGCGAGCCGGAGCCGGAGGCGGTGACGAAGTTCTCGACGAGGACGTTGTCCTCCAGCACCGCGATCTGGGTCTGGTCGCCGTTCTCGCGCACCACCATGCTGCGGTCCACCGCTTCGCGGCGGGCGAGGAACTCGGACTCGGACAGCACCGGGGCCCGGCGGCGACCGGCTTCGCGGCCGTCGCGGCGGCGCTGGCGCTTGGCCTCCAGCCGCGTGGAGCCCTTGATCGCGCGGACCTCGTCGTCGCTGCTCTCCTGGCGGCCGTTGTCCTGCCGCTCCTCCCGGACGTGCACGACGGTGTTCGGCGGATCGTCGTCCCGCGACGGTCCGTCGTCGTCCCCGGCGCCCTTGCGGCGGCGGCGACGGCGGCGACGGCGGCTGGAGTCCTCACCGCCGCCCTCGGCGGGCGCGTCGGCGGACTTGGTGTCCTTCTCGTCCTCGGCGGCCGCGTCGGCGGAGTCCTCGCGGGTGTCGTCCTTGCGGCCGCCGTCCTTGCGGGAGTCCTTCCGACCCTTGCCGGGCTTGTCCTGCTTGCCGGGCTTCTCGGCCTCGTCCTCGGGCTGCTCGTCGCCCGCTTCGGACTGCTCGCCTTCGCCGCCCTTGCCGCGGCCGCGGCCGCGGCGCCCGCGGCGGCGACGGCGGCGGCCGCCGTTCTCGTCGTCGCCCTCGGCCGATTCCTCGCCGTCGGCGGAGTGGTCGGAGTCGTCGCCCTCGTCGTCGGTCTCGGCGACCGGTTCCGGCTTCGGCGCGGCGGGCGCGGGGCGGGCCGCGACGGGCTCCGGGGCGAGGAACATCGCCTGCGGGGCCGCGAACACCGGGTTCAGCGGGGTGGTCTCAGCCGGCTGCTCGGGCGTCTCGTCCTGCTGGGCGGGCTGCTCCGGCGCCGGATCCTGCTTCGCGGTCGCGGCGGGCTGCTCGGCGGCGTCCTCGGCGACGATCTGCTCGGGACGCAGCTGCTGCACCACCCGGAGCGCGACCTCGCGCGTGATGTTGGACTGCGCGCTGCGCACGGCCTCGCCGAGCGAATCGAGGGAGGTGATGACCTCCCGGCTGCTGGCCCCCAGCAGCTTCGCCAGCGCGTGCACTCGCAGCTTGGCGGGCAGTTCGAAGGTGCCCGAGCCGCTTTCCTGCGTGGATGTGGGCGATGGCCCGCTGGCGTTCCCAGCGGGCGTTTCCGTGTTCGACATTCAACTCCTCCGCCCCCGGGCGCGTCCGTTGGACGCGGCCGCACAGGAGCATGTGCGTTCTGCGGTCTTCCGTCGCCCGGGGGCGACGGCAATTCTGCTGGTCCCCTCCGTCCCGGATCTGGGTGAACCGGGAAGTCCCACGGTGGGTCCGACGGTGTCCGCGCCTTGGCACGTCACCCGGCCGGGATTGTCTCCCGCTGGGCCACGGCCGTCGCCCTGTCCTGGGCGAACGGGTCGGCGAGCCCTCCCTCGTCGTCGAGCCGACCTTGTTCCCACCGGGTCGCTCGAGCGGCCGTGGACGGGTCCAGATCGGCGACGACGCGCAGGGCGTTCAGCACATCGTCGGGTCGAACGACGGGTGTTGTCTGCCGCACGACCGTTACGAGTATCCCATACGGTGCAGGACCCTTCGGCCAATCGTCCACTTGGGCGACGGAAGCGGAAGATTGGTCACACACCGCAGCCGGATCTGCACTGTCCAGGACTTCCGCCGACACGAGCGCCGCTCGCGCGTCCAAGGTCCGGCGCCCGTCCTTGGTCATCCGCTCCACTTCGACCGACTCGGCGGCGAGCAGGGCGGCGACCGCGGCGCGCAGCGGTTCGACCCCGACGTCCGGCAGTTCGACCGCCCAGCGGCTCGCTGTGAGGCGTTCGGCCAGCGCGCCCGGCCCGGCCTCCACCACTTCGACGAGCTCCATCCCGGGCGGCAGCACCCGGTTCAGCTCCGCCCGCAGCAGGTCCGGTTCCACCCGCTGCACCAGCTGCAGCTCGACGTACTCGGCTTCGCTGGCCACGCCCGTCGGCACCGCACCGGCCCAGGAGATCTTGGGATGGGGGCTGAACCCCTGCGAGTACGCCATCGGTACCCCCGCGCGGCGCAGCGCCCGCTCGAACACCCGGGCGAGGTCGCGGTGCGAGCTGAACCGCAGGCGCCCTCGTTTGGTGTAGCGCAGGCGCAGCTTCTGCACCGGCGCCGCGGACGGGTTGGGGTGGTCGCGGCGACTCACCAGGGCTCCTCCCGGGTGCGGCCGCACGTGTCGGCCGATCGTGATCAGCGCCGGCCCGGGAGCGGAGCCACCGGGCCGTGCCACGACGGTACCGCCTGGTTCCGCGCAGGTGGTCGAGCACCGCGCGGTATGTTCTTCCGGCCCTTGTACCGCCGGGTGCGGGCCGCCTAACGTCGCGCGTGTCCCGGCGGCCGCCAGCGGGCGATCGCCCGGTCACGTGGGAGGTTCGACGTGCCCCTCGCCCGGTCGGCCGGTGCCGCCGCGGCCAGCCTCGCGTTGCTGGGCCTGCTGGCCGGACCCGGCCCCGCCGCCACCGCGGAACCGGACCCGTCCTGCACCGCGGGCGGTCCCGCGCTGCGCTACGTCGTGCTGTTCGACCCCGGCCTGCCCCGCGCCACCGCGGAATCCGAGGCAGCGGGTCAGTGCGGGTCGACGGCGGCGTACTACCCGGAGATCGGCGTGGCCGTCGTGGACTCGGCCGAACCGGACTTCACCGGGCGGATGGGGCGGGACCGCGCCTACAGCGCCGAGCGGCAGGTCCTCGCGGACCGCGTCGACGCGGAGCGCGGCGAGCAGGCAGCGGATGCGGGCACCGCCCCGGACCAGCAGTGGAACCTGCGCGCGATCCACGCCGCGGACGCGCACCCCACGACCCGCGGCGCGGGCGCGCTCGTCGGGGTGCTCGACTCCGGCATCGACGCCGCGCACCCGGAGCTGGCGGCCGCGCTGGACGTGCGGCGGTCCGCGAACTGCCTCACCCCGGAGGACCCGGAGCTCGACGCCCCGCCGGAGGGCGACGCGCACGGCACCCACGTGGCGGGCATCATCGCCGCCGCGGACGACGGCGCGGGCGTCACCGGCGTCGCCCCCGAGGCCCGGCTGGCGTCGATCCGGGTGGTCAACGCGGACGGGTACGTGCACCCGGAGGCCGCGGTGTGCGGGTTCGTGTGGGCCGCCGAGCACGGCGTGGACGTGGTGAACAGCAGCTTCCTGGTGGAGTCCGCGCAGCTGGGCTGCACCCGAGCCGGATCCCCGGTGCCGCGGGAGGCGGTGCGCCGGGCGGTGCGCTACGCGACCGAGCGGGACGTGCTCACCGTCGCGGCCGTCGGCAACGAGAGGGCCGACCTGACCGCGGTGCCGCCGGAGCGCGAACCGGTGTGCGATGCGGTGCCGACCGAGCTGGACGGGGTGGTGTCGGTGGCCGCGGTCGGTCCCGACGGGGTGAAGTCCGGTTACAGCTCGTACGGGCTCGGCGCGGTGGACGTGGCGGCGCCGGGCGGCGAGCAGCGCGACGAGCAGTGCGTGCGCTCGACGGCGCCCGGTGGGGACTACCGCTCGACCTGCGGCACCTCGATGGCCGCGCCGCACGTGGCGGGCGTGGCGGCGCTGCTGGCGTCCCGCGATCCGGACGCGGGCGCCGCCGAGCTGGGCCGCAGGCTGCTGGAGACGGCCCGGCCGCTGCCGTGCCCGGCGGACTACGACCTCGACGCGGACGGCGCGCAGGACGCGCTGTGCCGCGGCTACGCCACCTACAACGGCTTCTACGGCCACGGCCTCGTCGACGCCCGGGCCGCCCTCGCTCCGCCGGGCTGACACCCGAGCGGTCGGTCAGCCGAACGCGGGGTTGCTGACCGGGGAGCCCTTGCCGACCGGGCTGATCGGCAGCAGCGCGCGCCCCGACGGCCCGATCTCGATGTCGGTGCCCATCGTCGGGCACACCCCGCAGTCGAAGCACGGCGTCCACCGGCAGTCGTCCTGCTCCCGGGCGTCGAGCGCGTCCTGCCAGTCGGCCCAGAGCCATTCCTTGTCCAGCCCGGAGTCCAGGTGGTCCCAGGGCAGGATCTCCTGCTCCCCGCGTTCCCGGGTGGTGTACCAGGCGACGTCGACGCCGAACCGCGCGAGCTCCTCGGCGGCGCAGTCCACCCAGCGCTGGTAGGAGAAGTGCTCGTTCCACCCGTCGAACCGGCCGCCCTCGCGCCACACCCGCTCGATGACGGTGCCGAGCCTGCGGTCACCGCGGGACAGCAGCCCTTCGACCAGCGAGGGCTTGCCGTCGTGGTAGCGCATGCCGATGTTGCGCCCGAGGGAGCGGTCCGAGTTGACGGCGTGGCGGAGCTTGCGCAGCCGCTCGTCCACGGTGTCCGGATCGCACTGCGCGGCCCACTGGAACGGGGTGTGCGGTTTCGGCACGAACCCGCCGATCGAGATGGTGCAGCGGATGTCCTTGCGCCCGCTGACCTGCCGTCCGGCGCGGATGACCTCCTTGGCCATCTCGGCGATCTGCAGGACGTCCTCGTCCTCCTCGGTGGGCAGGCCGCACATGAAGTAGAGCTTGACCTGCCGCCAGCCGTTGGCGAACGCGGCGGACACGGTCCGGATGAGGTCCTCTTCGGACACCATCTTGTTGATGACGCGGCGGATGCGTTCGCTGCCGCCTTCGGGCGCGAAGGTGAGCCCGGAGCGGCGGCCGTTGCGGGACAGCTCGTTGGCGAGGTCCACGTTGAACGCGTCGACGCGGGTGGACGGCAGCGACAGGCTGGTGTTGGAGCCCTCGTAGCGGTCGGCGAGGCCCTTGGTGACCTCGGCGATCTCGGAGTGGTCGGCGGAGCTCAGCGACAGCAGCCCGACCTCCTCGAACCCGGTCGCTTCGAGGCCCTTCTGCACCATCTCACCGATGCCCTCGGGCGAGCGCTCCCGCACCGGCCGGGTGATCATCCCGGCCTGGCAGAACCGGCAGCCGCGGGTGCAGCCGCGGAAGATCTCCACGCTCATCCGCTCGTGGACGCTCTCGGCGAGCGGCACCAGCGGCTGCTTCGGGTACGGCCACTCGTCGAGTTCCATGGTGGTGCGCTTGAACACCCGGTAGGGCACGCGCTCGTGGTTCGGCACGACCTCGGCGATGGTGCCGTCCGCGGCGTAGCGCACGTCGTAGAACTTCGGCACGTACACGCCACCGCTCTCGGCGAGCCGCAGCAGCAGCTCGTCGCGCCCGCCGGGGCGCCCCTCGTCCTTCCAGCGCCGGATCGCGGCGGTGATCTCCAGGACGGATTCCTCACCGTCCCCGAGCACGGCCGCGTCGAGGAAGTCGGCGACGGGCTCCGGGTTGAACGCGGCGTGCCCGCCCGCGAGCACCACGGGGTGCTCCTCGGTGCGGTCGACGGCGTGCAGCGGGATGCCCGCGAGGTCCAGCGCGCTGAGCAGGTTCGTGTAGCCGAGTTCGGTGGCGAAGCTGACGCCGAGCACGTCGAAGGCGCCGACCGGGCGGTGCGCGTCCACGGTGAACTGCGGGATGCCGTGCTCCCGCATGAGCTCCTCCAGGTCCGGCCACACCGAGTAGGTGCGCTCGGCGAGCACGTCGGAGAGCTCGTTGAGGATCTCGTAGAGGATCATCACGCCCTGGTTGGGCAGCCCGACCTCGTAGGCGTCGGGGTACATCAACGCCCACCGCACGGTGGTCGCGTCCCACTCCTTGACGGTCGCGTTGAGCTCCCCGCCCACGTACTGCACGGGTTTGGAGACGCGGGGCAGCAGCGGCTCCAGGCGGTCGAACACGGACTCCACACTCACACCGGCCAGGGTAGTGGCCGGGGTCGCAGCAGGTCCGGGGGCGGTGGGCGCGACCCCGATCAGCGGTGTCGGGGCCGCGCCGCGGTCCGGTCCCGGCGGCGGTCCAGCCGGGTGGCCGGACCGGGCCGGAGACCGTCCGGGTTCAGCGGCGTCCCGGTCTCAGAGGCTGGGGAACCAGAGCTTGATCTCGCGCTCGGCGGACTCCGGCGAGTCGGAGCCGTGCACCAGGTTGTACTGCACCTCCAGGCCGAAGTCGCCGCGGATGCTGCCCGGGGCGGCCTTCTCGACCGGGTCGGTGCCACCGGCGAGCTGGCGGAACGCCGAGATGGCGCGGGGGCCCTCGACGACGGCGGCCAGCACCTGGCCGGAGGTGATGAACTCCAGCAGGGAGCCGAAGAACGGCTTGCCGTCGTGCTCGGCGTAGTGCTGCTTGGCGAGGTCCTCGTCGACCTGGCGCAGTTCCAGCGCGACCAGCTTGAGGCCCTTGCGCTCGATCCGGCCGATGACCTCACCGACCAGGCCGCGCTCGACCCCGTCGGGCTTGACCAGGACCAGGGTGCGCTCGCTCACGTTGCTCTCCTTCGGGTGGGCGGCGCGGGTTCTCCGCGCCCGTTTTGCGGAAAAGGGTATCGGCGCAGGTGACGCGGCCTCCCCCGGGGCGACCGGGCACCGCTGACCTCGACCCCGGTGATCATCGGGGTCGCGGGGCCCGCGCTCGCCGGTGCACCCGGGTCCGGCGTCGGCCCGGTGACCTGCGGACGACGAGCGGCCGGACCTCCGGTCCCTGGTGTCCCCGGAGATCGCGGGCTAGATTCGCCCCCGGCCGTACCGACCGGCCGGTCCGACGAGGAGGTCCGGATGCGAGCAGCCGTGCACACCGCCGTGAACGAGCCGATGACCATCGAGGAGATCGCCGACCCGCACCCGAAGGCCGGGGAGGTCGCGATCGACGTGCTCTCCTGCGGCGCCTGCCACTCGGACCTGCACGTGCTCAAGGGGGAGCTGCCGTTCCCGACGCCGGCCGTGCTGGGCCACGAGGTCGCCGGCGTCGTCTCCGAGGTCGGACCGGGCGTGACCGGGGTGCGGGTGGGCGACCGAGTGGTCACCAGCTTCATCATGCCGTGCGGCCGGTGCGCGCAGTGCACGCGCGGGAACTCCGAGATCTGCCTGGAGTTCTTCGCGCACAACCGGGCGAAGGGCCTGCTCTACGACGGCCAGACCCGGCTGTTCCGGCCCGGTGGCGAGCCGGTGTGGATGTACTCGATGGGCGGGCTGGCCGAGCGGTCGGTGACGCCGGTGACCTCGGTCTACCAGGTGCCGGACGAGGTGGAGCTGGCGGACGTGGCCTCGGTGGGCTGCTCGACGATGACCGCCTACGGGGCGCTGCGGCACGCCGCGGACGTGCGGGTCGGCGATGCGGTGGCGGTGGTCGCCGCGGGCGGGGTGGGCAGTTCGCTGATCCAGCTGGCCGCGCTGTTCGGGGCGTCGACGATCGTGGCGGTGGACATCTCCGCGGACAAGCTGGACGCGGCGAGCGCGCTGGGCGCCACGCACGTGGTGAACTCGGCGGAGGTGGACGCGCCGGAGGCGATCCGGGAACTCACCGGCGGTCGCGGCGTGGACGTGGCCTTCGAGGCGCTGGGCAGCCCGGCGACGTTCGGCGTGGCCCGCGACTCCGTGGTGGAGGGCGGTCAGGTCGTGGTGGTCGGCATCGCCCCGAAGGGCAGCGTCGGCGAATTCGACCTGGCGACCATCGCGCGGCGGAAGCTGCAGATCAAGGGCTCCTACGGCGCGAAGCCGCAGCGGGACATGCCGGTGCTGCTGGACATGGTGGCGCGCGGGCAGCTGCGGCCGCAGGACACCGTGAGCCGCCGGTTCGCCTTCGACGAGGTGCAGGACGCCTACGACGCGCTGAACCGCCGCGAGATCCGCGGCCGCGCGGTCATCGACATCGCCTGAGTCCCCGGGCACCCCTGAACACCCGGACGCTCCTGAACACCCGGACGCCCCTGAACACCCGGACGCTCAGCGCCGCCGGTCGGTGTCCAGGCATTCCACCAGCGCGGCGTCGTCGTTGACGACGATGCCGGGCCGGGGTTCGGCGAGTTCGCCGGGCGGGAACGGGAAGCTGCGGGTGCGCAGCGGCGGCTGCCGGTCCTGCGCGCGATCTTTGTTGATCTCCATGTGCCATGGATACCGATGATCAACACCGGCGTCGAGGCCACGATCAGGTGCCGTCGCCGAACGGCGCGGCTAGTCCAGCGGATGGCGCCAGCGCAGGCCCGGGTAGCGCGCGAAGCCCCGATCGGCCGTGATCCACTCGGCGCCGTGCTCGATCGCGATGGCCGCGAGGTAGGCGTCGGGGACGTGGTTCGCCCGCGCCTCGGTCTTCCTGCACAACTCGCTGAAGATCTCCCAGTGCGCCTCTCCGGGCTCGATCTTGGCCGCGTTCCCCGCGTGTGCGAGTTCGTCGGCGAGATCGGCGGCCGTGTGCGTGAGCAGTGGATCTCGGAGGATCTTCCGGTTCGTCATGATGCGCACGAAGCCGCTCAGGACCAACGAGGGGAGACCGACGAGCTGGGGACCCGACAGCGCCTCGCTCAGCCAGTCCGCGTACTCGGGCTGCCGTGGATCATCCAGGTTGTACGCCGACACCAGGATGTTGACATCGCACGCGATCATTCGCGTTCCATGAGGTCGTGCAGCGCCGCGCTGTCGGTGATGTCGACCCCCGGCTGGTAACCGCCCGTGCGCACGGCCCGCACCGTGAACGGCGCCGATCGCTGGCGCATCTTGGCGAGGCGCTCCCGGACGCTGTCCTGGATGAACTCGCTCACGGTCATGCGGTTCTGGAGCGATTGACGCTTGACCTCGTTCAACAGGTCGGCATCAACGGTGATCGTGGTTCTCGTACTGTGCGCCATACACCGAAGTGTACGAGCACTGCATCATGATGCAGCACTACGCGCTCCGGTGTTCACTGCTCCGGCGGGTAGCCCTCTGGGTGTCCGAGCTGGTCGTACAGCCGACCTTCGCGCATCCGCTTCGCCACGTCGTGGCGCAGGTACAGCATGTAGCCCCACACGGCCGCGAACAGCAGCCCCATGATCCCGACGGCCGGGTGCACCAGGTAGCAGGCGACCATCGCGACCTGCAGCACCAGCGCGAACGGCAGCCCCCACGGCTTCCGCTGGGTGAACCCGGCGATGAGCATGAGCACGGTGAGCACCGCGACGGCGGAGAACCCGACGCCGGTGACGCCGCCGCCGAACTGCCACACGACGGGCAGCGCGAGCCCGAAGGTGAGGAACTCCATCACCAGCGTGCCCGCCATGACGCCGCGCAGGCCCTTCCACGGGTCGCGCACGCCGTCCGGCGCGGTGGGCAGGGACAGGAACGATCCGGATTCGGTCACAACGGCTCCTTGCCGAACAGGGCGCGCCCCTCACCGGCGGTCACCACGGACCCGGTGATCACCACGCCGCCGCCGGAGACGGTGTCGGAGTCCCCGGTGGTCTCCTCCGCCATCTGGATGGCGGTCTCCACGGCGTCGTCCAGGCGGGGCTCCACGACGATGCGTTCCGCGCCGAAGATGTCCTTGGCCAGGGCGGCGAGCTCGTCGGGGTCCATCGCCCGCGGCGAGGAGTTCTTGGTGAGCACGACCTCTTCCACGACGGGTTCGAGTTCCCGCAGCAGCCCGCGCACGTCCTTGTCGGACAGCACGCCGATCACGGCGACGAGGCGGCGGAAGGAGAACTCGGAGCTGAGCGCGTCGGCGAGCGCGCGGGCGCCGTGCGGGTTGTGCGCGGCGTCGACGAGCACGGCCGGGGCGGCGCGGACCCGCTCCAGGCGGCCGGGGGTGATGACCGCGGCGAAGGCCTCCTGCACGGCTTCCGGGTCGAGCTTCTGCTCGGCCCCGGCGCCGAAGAAGGCTTCGACCGCCGCGAGCGCGAGGGCGGCGTTGCGCGCCTGGTGCTCGCCGTGCAGCGGCAGGAAGATCTCGTCGTAGGTGCCGCCGAGGCCCTGCAGCTTCAGCATCTGGCCGCCGACGGCCACGGTCCGGGACAGCACGCCGAACTCGTTGCCCTCGCGGGCGACGGTGGCGCCGACCTCGGCGACCCGCTCCAGGATCGGGGTCTGCACCTCGGCGGTCTGCGCGGCGAGCACCACGATCGAGTCCGGCTTGATGATCCCGGACTTCTCCCGGGCGATGCCCGCGAGGTCGGTGCCGAGGTAGTCGGCGTGGTCCAGCGCGATCGGGCAGAGCACCGCGATGTGCGCGTCGGCGACGTTGGTGGCGTCCCAGCCGCCCCCGAGGCCCACTTCCAGCACGGCGGCCTCGACGGGCGCGTCGGCGAAGGCGGCGAAGGCCATGCCGGTCAGCACCTCGAACTTCGACATCTTCACGTCGTGGTTCGAGTCCACGATGGACACGTACGGCGCGATGTCGCGGTAGGCCTCGACGTAGGCCTCCGGGGTGATCGGCTTGTTGTCGATGCTGATGCGCTCGGTGGCCAGTTGCAGGTGCGGGCTGGTGTAGCGGCCCGTGCGCAAACCGATTCGGGTCAGCAGCGAGTCCACCATCCGCGAGACCGAGGACTTCCCGTTGGTCCCGCCGATGTGCACCACCTGGTAGCTGCGCTGCGGCTCGGCCAGCAGGTCGGTGAGCGCCCGGATCCGGTCCAGCGACGGCTCGATCTTCGTTTCCGGCCAACGCTCGTTGAGCTCGGCCTCCACCACGCGCAGCTCGTGCAGCGCACCGGACTCGGTGCCGGACAACTGGCACACTCCCCTACCCCGACGACAAACGTCCAGCTCAAGTCTACGTCGGTAGGTGCACGCACCCGGCCTGCGCCCCCAGGGCAGCCGCGCACCACCCGCAGCGAGCACACCACGATCCCACTCATGACCCAGATGGATGATTCAAATCATGAGTCATTGCACGGGTCGTTTCGGGCGTGCAACATGGGAGTCATGTCGATACCAGGAGCGCACACCGTCTCCAAGCGGGAGAACCTGCCCCTGCTTCCCGATGAGGTTGACCTCGTCGAGCGCCTGATGACCCCGGAGAGCCCGGAGCGCATCGCGCTGGAGAACCTGGTGCCAGAAGTCGGCACCAGCAAAGCGGCGGTGCTGCGTGCGGCCTTTCACGCCGGCATCGACAACGTCCGCGCACAGGCGCTGGACGAGTCCTACCGGCGAATGGCCGCCGAGATGACCGACACCGAACACGCGGAACGTCGCGCGCACACCTCCGCGCGGCGCGAACGCCTCGCAGCGAGGAATGACGAGTGAACGCTCAGCGCCATCGCACCATCGTTCGCGGGCGCATCTACGGCGCGACGATCGGCGATCGCGGGGAGAAGTTCTACCTCGCGGTGTCCAACAACAGCCGGAACGCACGGCTCGGCGACTTCCTCGCGGTGCGGTTGACCACGACCCGCAAGCCGAATTACCCCAGCATCGTGGTGCTCGACGACAAGGACTCCGACTGGGTGGGGTCGGTGCTCTGCGACGACATCGAACCGATCTTCCACGAAGAGATCAGCCGGGACGCGGGCGCGTTGCACCCCAAGGACATGCAACGGGTGGACCAAGCTCTGCGCGTCGCGTTATCACTCTGATCAACAGGCGCCTGCACGAGTGGGAGCCGAGAAGTCGAAGCGGCCCGCCTTCGCACCCGCCACGAAGGCGCCCCACGCCCCCGCCGAGAACGCGAACACCGGACCCGACCGCTCCTTCGTGTCGCGGACGCCGACCTCGTCGGAGCCGAACCGAACCTCCACGCAGTTGTCGCTGGCGGCCGCGCTGCGACTGCTCGTGAACCATCCGTCGTTCGCTGCACCTGTCACCGGCTCATCTCCTCCTCCGGACGGTCGGTCAACCTCGCCGCCCCGGCGGCCGAGCGCTGAGCCCGGAGAGGCGAACGGCCCGCCCGACCGATGCGGCTGGTCGAACGGGCCGTTCACCTCAGGTGCGGACGGGAGCGGTCACGCCGTCGGCAGGGCCGCCAGGCGGGATTCGATGCGGGTGATGTCGGTCTGCGCCGTCTCGCGGCGGACCTTGATCTTCTCGACGACCTCGGCGGGTGCCTTGTCGGTGAAGGAGGGGTTGCCGAGCTTCTTCTCGGTGCCCTCCAGCTCCTTGCGGGCCGCCGCCAGGTCCTTCTCCAGTCGCTTGCGCTCAGCGGCCACGTCCACGGCGCCGGAGAGGTCCAGCTCCACCTCGACGGTGCCGCCGACCAGGCCGATCTCCAGCGACGCCGAGGAGGTGAAGTCCGCGCCGGGCTCATTCAGCTTCGCCAGCGACCGCACCGCGGGCAGGTGCTCGACCAGTCCGAGCGCGTCCAGGCCGCTCAGCCGGGCCGCGACCCGCTGGCCGGGCTTCAACCCCTGGTCCGAGCGGAACCGGCGGATCTCGGTGATGAGTTTCTGGGTGGCCTCCACCCGCCGCGCCGCGTCCTCGTCGGCGGGCGTGCCCGCCGCCTTCGGCCAGTCGGCGATGACCACGGACTCGCGGCCGGTCAGCGTGGTCCACAGCGTCTCGGTGACGAACGGGATCGTCGGGTGCAGCAGCCGCAGCAGCACGTCCAGCACGTGCCCCAGCACCTCGCGGGTGCGTTCCGCGCGGTCACCGCCCGCGTCGATCTGGACCTTGGACAGCTCCAGGTACCAGTCGCAGAACTCGTCCCAGGTGAAGTGGTAGAGCGCCTCGGTGGACTTGGCGAACTGGAAGTCCTCCAGCAGTTCGTCCACATCGGACGTCAGCTGGTCGGTGCGGTCCAGGATCCAGCGGTCCGCGTCGGTCAGCTCCGCGCGGTCCGGCAGCTCGGACGGCACCCGCGCCCCGTTCATCAGCGCGAACTTGGTGGCGTTGAACAGCTTCGTGCAGAAGCTGCGCGACCCGGCGACCCACTCCTCGCTGATCGGCGCGTCCGCACCCGGGTTGGCGCCGCGCGCCAAGGTGAACCGGAGCGCGTCGGTGCCGTAGGTGTCCATCCACTCCAGCGGGTCGACCGTGTTGCCCGCGGACTTGGACATCTTCTTGCCGTGCGCGTCGCGGACCATGCCGTGCAGCGCGATCACGTCGAACGGCGGCACGCCGTCCATCGCGTACAGGCCGAACATCATCATCCGGGCGACCCAGAAGAAGAGGATGTCGTAGCCGGTGACCAGCACGCTGGTCGGGTAGAACTTCGCCAGGTCCGGCGTCTCGTCCGGCCAGCCCATCGTGGAGAACGGCCACAGGCCCGAGGAGAACCAGGTGTCGAGCACGTCCTCGTCCTGGTGCCAGCCCTCGCCGGACGGCGGCTCCTCGTCCGGGCCGACGCACACGACCTCGCCGTTCGGGCCGTACCAGATCGGGATCCGGTGGCCCCACCACAGCTGCCGCGAGATGGCCCAGTCGTGCAGGTTGTCGACCCAGTCGAAGTAGCGCTTCGCCATCTCCGGCGGGTGCACCGCGACCCGGCCGTCGCGCACCGCGTCCCCGGCGGCCTGCGCGAGCGGGCCGACCTTGACGAACCACTGCAGCGACAACCGCGGCTCGATCGGCTCCTTCGACCGGGAGCTGTGCCCGACGCTGTGCAGGTACGGGCGCTTCTCGGCGACGATGCGGCCCTCGGCGCGCAGCGCCTCGCGGACGGCGACGCGGGCCTCGAAGCGGTCCATGCCGTCGAACTCGGTGCCGGTGCGGGCGATGCGGCCCTGCTCGTCCATGATCGTGAGCATCGGCAGGTCGTGGCGCCGGCCGATCTCGAAGTCGTTCGGGTCGTGCGCGGGCGTCACCTTCACCGCGCCGGTGCCGAACTCGGGGTCGACGTGCTCGTCGGCGACGACCGGGATGCTGCGGCCGGTCAGCGGCAGCTCCACCTCGGTGCCCACGACATGCCGGTAGCGCTCGTCGTCGGGGTGCACCGCGATCGCGGTGTCGCCGAGCATCGTCTCCACCCGGGTGGTGGCCACCACGATCTCCGCGTCCCCGGAGCCGTAGCGCATCGAGACGAGCTCGCCCTCGACCTCGCGGTGTTCCACCTCGATGTCGGAGATCGCCGAGCGCATCGCGGGCGACCAGTTCACCAGGCGCTCCGCCCGGTAGATCAGGCCGTCGTCGAACAGCTTCTTGAAGATGGTCTGCACCGCGCGGGACAGCCCCGAGTCCATCGTGAAGCGCTCGCGGCTCCAGTCGACGCTGTCCCCGAGGCGGCGCATCTGGGACAGGATCGAGCCGCCGTGCTGCTCCTTCCACTCCCACACCCGCTCCAGGAACTTCTCCCGGCCGAGCTCGCGGTGGTCGACGCCCTCCTCGCGGAGCTGCCGCTCCACCAGGGCCTGGACGGCGATGCTGGCGTGGTCCATGCCGGGCAGCCACAACGCCTCGTAGCCCTGCATCCGGCGACGACGGGTGAGCACGTCCATCAGGGTGTGCTCGAAAGCGTGGCCGATGTGCAGGCTGCCGGTGACGTTCGGCGGCGGGATCACGATCGAGAACGGCGGCTTGTCGCTGTGCGCGTCGGCGGTGAAGTACTCGGCGGCTACCCAGCGCTGGTACAGCTCGGCCTCGACGTCGGCCGGGTTCCAGCTCGACGGAAGTTCACGGGGCTGTGCGGGTGCGCTGGTCTGTGTCACACGCCGATTCTACGAACCGCCCGCAGCGGCCTCACCGGGCCTCACCTCCCGCGTTGAGCCAGGCGTGTGAACCACATCACGCGGACTGTGCCGAGTCGACCTCGACGGGGGACCCTGGGAAGCATGTCGCGCAAAGCCCCCGAACAGGACATCGACGAGTCGGCGCTGTCCACGCACCACCCGAAGGACCACGCAGCAGGCGTGAAGGCGGTGATGGTGTCGTTGCGCCGCGGCTGGGAGCAGATGGGCGCCGGCCGCACCATGCTCACGTTGCCGCTGCTCAACCAGCGTTCCGGGTTCGACTGCCCGGGTTGCGCATGGCCCGACCCGCAGGAGGCGGACGGGGACAAGCGCAGCGTCGCCGAGTTCTGCGAGAACGGCGCCAAGGCCGTGGCCGAGGAGGCCACCACCCGGCGCGTCGACGCCGAGTTCTTCGCGAAGCACTCCGTCGCGGAGCTCGCGGACAAGAGCGATTACTGGCTGGGGCAGCAGGGGCGGCTCACCCAGCCGATGATCAAGCGCAGCGGTGACACGCACTACCGGCCGATCGACTGGGACGCCGCGCTCGACGTCGTCGCCGAGGGGCTGCGCGCGCTGGACTCGCCCGACGAGGCGGCGTTCTACACCTCGGGCCGCACCAGCAACGAGGCCGCGTTCCTGTACCAGCTGCTGGTGCGCAGCTTCGGCACCAACAACCTGCCGGACTGCTCGAACATGTGCCACGAGTCCTCCGGCTCGGCGCTCACCGAGACGATCGGCATCGGCAAGGGCTCGGTGTCGCTGGCCGACGTCGAGCACGCCGACCTGGTCATGGTGGTGGGGCAGAACCCGGGCACCAACCACCCGCGGATGCTCTCCACCCTGGAGAAGGTCAAGGGCCACGGCGGCAAGATCATCGCGGTGAACCCGCTGCCCGAGGCCGGGCTGATGCGGTTCAAGAACCCGCAGAACGTGCGCGGCGTCGTCGGCAAGGGCACCGCACTGTGCGACGAGTTCGCGCAGATCCGCATCGGCGGCGACCTCGCGCTGTTCAAGGCGCTCACCGCGCTGCTGGCGAAGGCCGAGCTGGACGCGCCCGGCACCGTGCTGGACCGCGAGTTCATCGAGCAGCACACCCACGGCTTCGACGAGTTCTACGCGCAGGCCACCGACATCGACTGGGACGCGACGCTCAAGGCGACCGCGCTGTCCCGCGAGCAGATCGAGAAGATCGCGCGGATGCTCATCGAGTCCGAGCGGACCGTGATCTGCTGGGCGATGGGCCTCACCCAGCAGAAGAAGGCCGTGCCGACGATCCGCGAAGCGGTCAACCTGCTGCTGATGCGCGGCATGATCGGCAAGCCGGGCGCGGGCGTCTGCCCGGTCCGCGGCCACTCCAACGTGCAAGGCGACCGGACGATGGGCATCTGGGAGAAGATGCCGGAGAAGTTCATGGACGCCATGGAGGCCGAGTTCGGCATCCCCATGCCCCGCAAGCACGGCTACGACACCGTCGACGCGCTGCACGCGATGCAGGCGGGCGAGGTGAAGGCGTTCTTCGCCGTCGGCGGCAACTTCGTGTCCGCCACGCCCGACACCGCGGGCACCGAGCGGGCGCTGCGCGGCTGCGACCTGACCGTGCAGGTGTCGACGAAGCTGAACCGCTCGCACGCGGTCGCCGGGGACACCGCGCTGATCCTGCCGACGCTGGGCCGCACCGAGAAGGACGTGCAGGAGTCCGGGCCGCAGTTCGTCACCGTCGAGGACTCGATGTCGGTGGTGCACGCCTCGCGCGGCAGGCTCTCCCCCGCCTCCGACACCCTGCTGTCCGAGGTGGCGATCGTGTCCCGGCTGGGCCGCAAGCTGCTCGGCGACGGGCACCCGGTGCAGTGGGAGGAGTTCGAGAAGGACTACGACGCGGTGCGCAGGCACATCGCCGCCGTCGTGCCCGGCTGCGCCGACTACAACGAGAAGGTGCGCCGCCCGGACGGCTTCGTGCTGCCGCACCCGCCGCGGGACAGCCGCACCTTCACCACCACCACCGGCAAGGCCAACTTCACGGTGAACGAGGCGGAGCCGCTGGAGGTGCCGGAGGGCCGGCTGCTGCTGCAGACGCTGCGCAGCCACGACCAGTACAACACCACCATCTACGGGCTCTCGGACCGCTACCGCGGCATCGAGGACGCGCGCCGGGTGGTCATGGTCAACGAGAAGGACATCGCCGCGCTCGGCTTCGCCGAAGGCGACCTGGTGGACATGGTCTCCGAATGGCCGGGCAAGCCCGGGCCCGACGGCGAGTCCACTGTGGAGGAACGGCGGGCGGAGGCGTTCCGCATCGTCGCCTACCCGACCGCGCGGGACTGCGCCGCCGCCTACTACCCGGAGGCGAACCCGCTGGTGCCGCTCGGCGCGGTGGCGGAGAAGTCGAACACGCCGGTCTCGAAGGCCGTGCTGATCCGCCTGGAGCGCTCCGCGGGCTGATCCCCCGCACCCGAGGACCGGGCCGCCCCGCACCGCGCGGGCGGCCCGGTTCCGCGTTCACGGCCCGCCCGCGGCCGCGCGTCGGGGCGGGGCCGGCCCGTCAGGCGGCGAGGCGTTCCGGCAGTCCCCTGGCCAGCTTGTCCGCCACGACGCGCGGACCGAAGCGCTCCACCACCGCGCGGCGGCACGGGCACCGCTCGACCTCGGCCGCGGACGCGCAGCAGAACACGCCCAGCACGCGAACCGCGAACGCCACCTCCGCCGGATCACCGACCCGCCGGGACACGGCGACCGCCACCGCCGCCGCGACCCGCCGCACCGCGTCGTCCCGCTCCGCGCCGCCGAGCACCAGGTCGTGCAGCCGCGCCGCCGAGAGCCGGTCGGCCCGCTCGACCCGGGCGGCGACGTCGGCGAGCACGCGACAGGCGCGGTTCGCGCGCTGCGCCAGGAACTCCTCCCACGTCGCACCGTCCACGACCGCCAGGCAGCGCTGCTGGACGGTGCGCGGCCACGGGTCGGCGACGAGCACGGCGACCGCCTCGCGCTCCCGGCGCCGCCGGTCCCGGACGTCGTCCGCGTGCACCCGGAACGCCCCCCGGCGTCCGCAGAACCGGTGCTCCTTGCAGTACCGCGACGGGTAGCTCGACCTCACCTTGTTCCGGCAGGGCCGCCCGGACAGCGTCCGCGCGCTGCCGCACAGGTGGGAGCGCCCTCGTTTGATCCCCATCCCCCCGGGATCGGCAGGCCCCGCGAGCCCGCGTACCGCCCATCCAGCGGTCCCGCTCGGCCGAACGTGGGCATCGCGCGGGCGGGACCGGCACGGGCGGGGCGCGCGTCGGAGGTCACCGCCCGTGCCGGTCGGGCCCGGCCTGCGTGCCGCGCGGGGACACCGGGCCGCAGCACCCCCACCGGGCCGGGGACCGGCGTTCGGCCGGTTCGCCGGGAGCGACGGGATCGCGGCGGCCGGGGCGCCGGTCGGCTTCCCGGCACCACGGGCACGGGAGCGCCGGCGGCCGGGACAGCTCCGCCGCCAGCACCAGGAGGCCGCAGCGCGCGGTACCGCCCCTGCCGACCGGCGAGCCCCTCGGCCATCTCCGCTTCGCCCACGAGGTGGTCGCGACCGTCGTGCGCGCTGGTCATGCGGATCAGCCGATCCCCTCGTCGCCCCATGCAGCCAGCATCGGCGCCCGCACCGCGGCGCACCAGGGAACGCGCCGGGGCAACTCGGGGAACGTCGGCGAATGCGCGGCCACCTCGGCTTTCGGCGCAGCGGTACCGACCGATCGGGGCAACTCGGGGCAAGATCGGCGACGCTGCGAAGCAAGGTGTATACACTCCGTACTCGTTGGGAGGCTGATCATCATGACCGGCGATTCCTCCGCCCGGCCCCGACCGGAGCGCAACGAGCGGCTGCGCCGCACCCGGGAGGCCCTGCCCTCGCGGCTGGCGCCCGGCGAACCGCTGTCCCGCGCCGAACTCGCCGAGGCGGTCAACGACTACCTGCTGGAGACCACCGGCAAGCGCTGGGCGCTCGACGCGCACCACATCGCCAAGTGGGAGCGCGGCGCGGTCCGCTGGCCCACCGCCGCCTACCGGGCCGCGCTGCGCGCCGTGCTGGGCGCCGTCGACGACGCGGCGCTCGGCTTCCGGCCCCGCGGCTCGACCGGGGCGGCGCGGAGCAGAGTGCCAGCGTCCACAGTGGACTCGATCCGGGTGGTGTCCGCGTCCTTCCAGTCCGCCGACCGCAGGGTGGGCGGCGGCACGCTCTACGAGACGGTCCGGCACTACTTCACCACCGCGGTGCTGCCCCTGGTCCGGGAGGAACCGCGGCAGGCGGAGGTGCTGTCCGCGGCGGCCTCCGTCGTCGAGCTCGCCGGGTGGATGGCGCACGACAGCGGCGGCGACGTTCCCGCGCGCGAGCACTTCCACACCGCCTACCGGCTCGCGGCGGCCGCCGAGGACCACGCGCTGCAAGCCGAGGTGTGCGCCTCGCTGTCCCACCTGTCCACCGAGCTCGGCCAGCCGCGGTCCGCAGCGGACTACGCGCTGAACGGGCTCACCCACACCATCGGCACCGGAGGCACGGCCCGCCTCGTCGCCCGGCTGCACGCGCTGCACGCACGGGCGCTCGCCGCGCAGGGCGACCGGTACGGCACCGAACGGCACCTGGCGCTGGCCGGGGAAGAACTCACCGTCCGCGACGAGGCCTGCGGCTGGATCGCCCCGTTCGACCGGGCCTCGCTGGCCAGCGAGACCACCGAGTGCTGGCGCAGCCTCGGCGACCTGCGCCGCGGCGAACGGCACGCCCGCGAAGCGGTCGGGTTGCGCCCCCCGGAGCGCGTGCGCAGCAAGGCGTTGAGCCTGACGTCCCTCGCGCAGGTGCTCTTCGACGCCGGGCGCTACGACGAGGCGGCCGCGGCGGGCAGCACCGTGCTCGCCGAAGCCCCCGCCCTGTCCTCGGCCCGCGTGCACGAGCGGCTCACCGGCCTGGCGAACGCGCTGCTGCCGCACCACCGCGACCCGGCCGTGGCCGACTTCCTCGCCGCCCGCGCCACCCACCCACTGCGCGACTCCGCTTGAACGGGACCCGGACCGCGCGGCCGGAGGGGACGCACGCGCACCTCGCCGAGGGCAACGCGCGGCAACCCCGCAAGCGGGTCACCACCGACGTGCTGCTGCGCGACCGGCAGGACCGGGTGCTGCTGGTCGACCCCAGCTACAAGGAGCACTGGGACCTGCCCGGCGGGATGGCCGAGGCCAACGAACCACCCCGGCTCGCCGCTGCCCGCGAAGTCCGCGAAGAGCTCGGCATCCGCGCGCCCGTCGGGCGGCCGCTGCTGGTCGACTGGGTGCGCCCGCGCGGACCGTGGGACGACCACCTGCTGTTCGTCTTCGACGGCGGCAGGCTGCCCTGCGAGCACATCGCCGCGCTGCGGATCACCGACCCGGAGATCACCCGCTTCCGGTTCGCCACGACCGCCCAGGCCCGCGCGCTGCTGCGCCCCGACATGTACTGCAGGCTCCGCCGCGCCCAGCACGCGCTGCGCACGGGCACCACCTCCTACGCGGAATGACGCTCAGGAGCGCGGGAAGTCGGCGGCGGTGTCCGGGAGGTCGGTCCACGGGTCGGCCTTGCGGGCCAGGCGGCGCGGCAGGTTCCGGAGTCCGTAGGACCGCGGGGTCGCCTTCGACAGCTCGGCGAAGTCCAGCGGCGTCGCCGCCGGGGCGCCGTCGCGGGCTCGCAGCGAGCAGGGCGCGATCATCGTCTGCCCGTAGGCGTTGCGCCCCACGTCCAAGAAGATCCGGTCGCCGCGCTCGTCCTTGCGCTGCTCGGTGGTGAGCCGGTCCGGGGCGGCGCGCACCGCGTCCTGCGCCATGTCCCGCACCGCCGCGCGCACCTCGTCGAAGCCGCGGCGGCCCGCCAGCGGGGCCACCACGTGGAAGCCCTTGCCGCCGGTGGTCTGCAGGTGCGGGGCGAGGCCCGCGTCGGCGAACCGGTCCCGGAACTCGCGCACCACCGCCCGCAGCTCCGCGATCCCGGTCCCCGGCGGCGGGTCGAGGTCCACCACCGCCAGCACCGGCCGGTCCGGCTCCGCCGCCGCGGCCAGGCCCACGTGGAACTCCAGGCACGCCTGGGTCGCCAGGTAGACCAGCGTCGCCACGTCGTCGCACACCACGTGGTGGACCGGCCCGCCCGCGCCGCGCTGCGGCACCGGCACCACCCGCACCCAGTCCGGGAAGTGGCCGGACGCCTCCTTCTGGAAGAAGCCCGCCGCACCCACCCCGTCCGGGAAGCGGCGCATCGTCAGCGGTTTCCCGCGCAGGTGCGGCACCATCCGGTCGCCGACCGCGCGGAAGTACTCGGCGACGTCCCGCTTCCGGTAGCCGTCCGCCGGGTACAGCACCTTGTCCGGGTGGGTCAGCTCGACGCGTTCGGCACCGGCGGACAGCACCTCCGCCCCGCTCATCGGCCGTTCTCCCGCTCGGCGGCGAGGTCGGCGTTGGTGCGGCCGGAGAGCACCGACTCGGGCTGGGTGCGCGCCGGGTTGCGGCGCCGGTCGGCGCCCTCGTCGTCGACCTTCACCAGCAGCCACTCCTCCCGGCCGCGCATCGGGGTGCGGGTGAGGGCGAACGCGCCGGTCAGCTTGCTGCCCTCCAGCAGCACCTTCACGTGGCCGCGTTCGAGCGCGTCGGCCATCTCCACCGGTTTCCCGCGGTGCTCGGTGAGGTTCCGGTACGACCCGGTGTCCCACACGACGACGGTGCCCGCCCCGTAGCCCTCCGGGATGGTGCCCTCGAAGGACGCGTAGTCCAGCGGGTGGTCCTCGGTGGGCGTGGCCAGCCGCTTCTGCCGCGGGTCGGTGGACGGTCCCTTCGGCACCGCCCACGACTTGAGCACGTCCCCGACCTCCAGCCGGAAGTCGAAGTGCACCGTGGAGGCGTCGTGGCGCTGCACCACGAACCGCGGCAGCTCCCCCGGCGCGCCACCGCCCGGTTCGCCGGACCGCGCCAGGTCCCGCTTGCTCCGGTATTCGCCGAGCCCGTCCCGTGCCATGCCGCAGCCCTACCCGGCGCGGGCGCGCGGCACACCCGCGTCAGCCGCCGCTGCTCAGCTGCACTGCCAGAGGAAGCGCCCCTGCCCGCTGGCCTCGTCGAGGAACGCGTACCCGACCCCCGCGTCGCCGAAGTCCACCTCGAACGGGAAATCGACCGAGCTGTCGAACTGCCCCACGAACCGGAACGGCTCCCCTGGCGACTCGTCGCCCTGCAACCACTGCGGCGCCCCGCCGAGCCTCGTCGCGAAGTCGTCCACGTCCACCTCGCCGTCGAACGGCGCCAGCTCCACCCGGTGGTCCGGCCCGAACGTCGGCCCCTTGGCGATCGTCGCCACCTGGTAGAAGTCGGCCGGCTCCCCGGGCTGGGCGAAGAACGCGTTCTCCCCCGAGTCGGGCGCGAACGTGTCCACCACCTCGTCGGCCTCCTCCGGGTAGTCCTCGGTGAGGAACAGGTAGGCGAGCCGCACCTGCTCCCCGGGCAGCCGGAGCTGCCCGAGGAACCGCATCGGCCTGCCCAGCGCCTCCGACATCGGCCACGCCGGCGTCGACAGCCACACCGGCTGGCCACCGAACTTCGTGACCGGTTCGGTGATGGGCTCCTCCGATTCGACGAAGCGGAGGCTCTGGCGGGGCTGGGCGGCGAGGTCGGGCATCGGAATCCTTGCTGTAGCGGGGTTCCCCGGGGCGTGTCGGGCGTCCGGCGAGACCCTAGCGATCTCACCCGGCGGAACCATCCTCCTCCGGGTGGGCGGTGCCGATGTCACACCCGAACGGAGCAGCCCACGACGGCCCCACCGGCGGGCCGAGCACGCGGCGCATACTGGTCCCGGCATCCGAGCAGAGCCGACCCAGGAGGCTGACGATGGGACGAGTCACCGTGCGGCGCCCCGTGCTGCGAGTGACCGAGAGCGGTTCCCGAACCCGGCCGGACACCCTCGCCGCCGAAGAACCGCTGGAGATCCGGGTCAACGGCCGCGCCCTGTCGGTGACCATGCGGACCCCCGGCCACGACGTGGAGCTCGCCCACGGCTTCCTGCTCACCGAACGCGTCATCGCGGACAAGGACGACCTGCACAGCGCCCGCTACTGCGACAGCCCCGGGCCGGACGGACGCAACACCTACAACGTGCTGGACATCCTGCTCGCGCCGGGCGTCACGCCGCCCGACACGTCCGTGGAGCGCAACTTCTACACCACCTCCTCCTGCGGGGTGTGCGGGAAGGCCGCGCTCGACTCGGTGCGGCTGAGCACCCGGCACTCGCCCGAGCACGACCCGCTGGAGATCACCCCGGAGACGCTCGCCGCGCTGCCCGACCGGCTGCGGGCCGCGCAGAAGGTCTTCGACTCGACCGGCGGACTGCACGGGGCCGCGCTGTTCGACGGCGACGGGAACCTGCTGGTGTGCCGGGAGGACGTGGGGCGGCACAACGCGGTCGACAAGGTGCTCGGCTGGGCGGTGCTGGAACGCCGGGTGCCGCTGCGCGGGTGCGTGCTCATGGTGTCCGGCCGGGCCTCGTTCGAACTGGTGCAGAAGGCGGCGATGGCCGGGGTGCCGCTGCTGTCCGCGGTGTCGGCGCCGTCCTCGCTGGCGGTGGAGCTGGCCGCCGAGCAGGGCATGACGCTGGTCGGCTTCCTCCGGGGCAGCTCGATGAACGTCTACACCGGCACGCACCGCATCCTCGAACCCGATGCCGCCCCGGTGCCCTGACCGGTGCCGGGCCGCCGGTCTCAGCCGTGGTCGGACTTGTCCGGGGCGTAGCCCCCCACGAAATCGACGACCTCCGGCAGCGCGAGCCGGTAGTACCGGCTGTTGTGACCGCCCGGGGTGGACACCGAGGCCACCTCCGGGCGAGCCTTGCGGACGAACTTGCGGGTGCCGGTGATGAACCGGTCCCGGGTGCCGCACCACACGCCCAGCGGCACGTCGCCGAGCTCGGGGATGTGCCGCATCGGGTCGATGGCCCGCCAGTCGGCCTCGTCGGCGAACGCGCGGCGCCGCGCCATCTCCGGCCAGTTCGTGATCAGCGCCGGGGAGACGACGGCGGTGGCCTCCACCGGGATCTCCAGCTCGTTGCGGCGCCGCGTGTAGAGCAGCGCGCCGAACCCGCCCATCGAGATCCCGGAGACCGCGAACGGCTGGCCGTCGTCACCACCGATGCCGCGCTCCGCTAGCCAGCGCGGCACCTCGTCCAGCAACATCCACATCGGGTCGTCGCCGAACCGCTGGTGCCAGTAGCTGTTGCCGCCGCCGTCGACGGCGAGGAACGCGAACGGCGGCACCTTGCCGGTGGCGACCGCGGTGGTCAACCAGCTCGGCAGGCCCCCCGCGGACTTGCGGGCGTCGCCGAACCGGCCGTGCAGCATCAGGCACACCGGGATCCGATCGCGGGACACCCCGCTCGGGTACATGGTGACGATCTCGACCTCGCGGTTGCGGGCCTGCGAGTGCACCCGTTCCACCGAGACGTTGCTCTGCTTGGCCAGTGGGAGCGGTTCGGCGGGGACCAGCGCGCCACCGGAATCGCTGCTCAGCCCCAAGCCGAGCGCGCCCGCTCCGACCAGGCCGGAAGTGAGCAGGGTGCGCCGGTTCGGCATCGGGACGTTCCGCGGCTTCCCGCGCTGCATGGCACCTCCGGGCCTCGTTCCCTCCGAGCCGTCCATCGTGCCAACGACCGTCTGCGCTACCGGACGGGCCCCGCCACCACCGAGAGCTCACCCACGTCGCACCGGTCGTGACCTCCGGTCAGCGGACCGCTTCCGGCACCGCGGACCAGCCGGCGACGTGCGGCGCGGTGTCGAAGCGGTCGGCCACCGGCACCGAGCCGTACAACGCCCAGCGCAGCAGCGCGGGCCACGGGCCGTAGCCCGCGGCCAGGTCCAGCGCGCGACCGTCGGCGAGCACGTCCAGCTCCACCCGCAGCCGGTGCGCGAGCGCGTGCGCCGCGCACACCGACAGCTCCGGGTCGTCGGTGCCCACCACCATCCGCGTCGGGCCGCCCGCCGCGCGCAGCGCCGGCGCATCGGGCTCCGCCGCGCGTGCTCCCCGCCCGTCGGCTTCCGCCGCCTGCAGCCCCCGTTCCACCGCGCGCGGACCCGGTCGGCCCGGGGACACGTCCGGCTCGGCCGGGGCGACCAGCAGCACCCGGTCCGCCCGGCGCGTCTCCGGTCCGCCCGGCGCGGCCGCGTGCCGCAACCAGGTGCGGGCCCCGCCGCGGTGCGCCACCACGGCCAGCTCCGCCTCCGGCAGTACGCGCGCCAGCTCGGCCCGCAGCGCCGCCGTCGACTCCACCGGGCCCGGGCACCGGGTGACGACGGCGCCCGCTTCCCGCAAGCGTGCCGCCAGCCACTGCTGCCAGTGCCAGGGCCCGGAGCCGGACCCGTCCGGCACCAGCAGCACGTGCAGCTCGCTCATCGGGCCCTCCCCAGCCGGACGATGCAACCTCCGCTCCGCATGATCATGCATCGCGCGGGACGCCGCTGGGCGATCCGGGGAACAGGAGCGGGAAACCACCCGCGCGGGCGCACGACGCACACCGCCGCCACCCCGGAACGGGACGGCGGCGGTGGGTGGTGCTGCGTGCGGTGCTCGGGTCTCAGGCGGACTTCTCGCGGCGCTCCCGCCGCGTCGCCTGCCTGGCCACGATCGTGGGGTTGACGTTCTCCCGGACGGTCTGCTCGGTGATGACGACCTTCGCCACGTCGGTGCGGCTCGGGATGTCGTACATCACCGGCAGCAGCACCTCTTCCAAGATGGCGCGCAGGCCACGAGCCCCCGTGCCGCGCAGGATCGCCTGGTCGGCGACCGCCTCCAGCGCGGTGCGGGTGAACTCCAGCTCCACGTTGTCCATCTCGAACAACCGCTTGTACTGCTTGATCAGGGCGTTGCGCGGCTCGGTGAGGATCTGCACCAGCGAGGGCTTGTCCAGGTTCGTCACGCTGGCCACCGTGGGCAGCCGGCCGATGAACTCGGGGATCAACCCGAACTTGATCAGGTCCTCGGGGAGCACCTCGGCGAACCGGTCCGCGGAGTTCGCCTCCTCCTTCGACCGCAGCTGGGCGCCGAAACCGACGCTGGCCTTGCCCACCCGGTCCTCGACGATCTTCTCCAGCCCGGCGAAGGCACCGGCCACGATGAACAGCACGTTCGTCGTGTCGATCTGGATGAACTCCTGGTGCGGGTGCTTGCGGCCGCCCTGCGGGGGCACGCTCGCCGTGGTTCCCTCCAGGATCTTCAGCAGCGCCTGCTGCACTCCCTCGCCCGAGACGTCCCTGGTGATCGACGGGTTCTCGCTCTTGCGGGCGATCTTGTCGACCTCGTCGATGTAGATGATGCCCGTCTCGGCCCGCTTCACGTCGTAGTCGGCGGCCTGGATGAGCTTGAGCAGGATGTTCTCGACGTCCTCGCCGACGTAGCCCGCCTCGGTGAGCGCGGTGGCGTCGGCGATCGCGAACGGCACGTTGAGCATCTTCGCCAACGTCTGCGCCAGGTAGGTCTTCCCGCAGCCCGTGGGACCGAGCATCAGGATGTTCGACTTCGCGAGCTCGACGTTCTCCTCGCGGCTGTCCCGGGCGCGCTCACCCATCTGGATGCGCTTGTAGTGGTTGTAGACCGCGACCGACAGGTTGCGCTTCGCCGGGTCCTGTCCGATGACGTACTGGTCGAGGAACTCGTGGATCTCGGTCGGCTTGGGCAGCTCGTCGAGCTTGACCTCACCGGCCTCCGCCAGTTCCTCCTCGATGATCTCGTTGCAGAGATCGATGCACTCATCGCAGATGTACACGCCGGGGCCGGCGATGAGTTTTTTCACCTGCTTCTGGCTCTTCCCGCAGAAGGAGCACTTCAGCAGGTCGCCGCCGTCACCGATACGTGCCATGACCGCTGACCCCGTCCCCTCCGGCACGCCGTCCGGTGACGTGCCTGACCGTATGTGCTCGTTCCGACGGTACCTGCCGCTCCCCCGGTTCGGGGAGACTCGCAGACTCCGCTGCTCGCCAGTCTCCGGCATGCACCGGGTGCGACGGCCGGTGGCCGCGCTCCCGGCGTGTCGCGGACGCCGGTGCGCCGAGCGCACCACAGCATCCCACTTCCCGGAACGCTCCCGCGACCGGCTTTCCGCACCGCACCGCGCTGATCAGCGGAGCGGCCCCGCCGGAGATCAACATCTTCTCAGCGGCGGCACTCCGTGCCGCGACCGCCCCGGGTGCGCGGCGACCCCCTCACCTCGGACCGGCCGGCCGAACCGCCGGGCCGGGCGCGAGGAGGCCGCCGGAGCACCACCTCCGGTCGCCACGCGGGCCGACCGGATCAGGACTGCGCGGACAGCTTGCGGTAGGGCAGGACCTCGTCGACGATCCCGTACTCCCGCGCCTGCTCCGCCGTCAGGATCTTGTCCCGCTCCACGTCCCGGCGGACCTGGTCCTTGTCGTTGCCGGTGTGCGTGGCCAGCGTCGTCTCCATCAGGTCGCGCATCCGCTGCACCTCGTTGGCCTGGATCTCCAAGTCGGAGACCTGGCCGTAGATGCCCTCGGTGGACGGCTGGTGGATCAGGATCCGGGAGTTCGGCAGCGCGAGCCGCTTGCCCTTCGTGCCCGCGGCCAGGATGACCGCCGCCGCCGACGCCGCCTGGCCCAGGCAGATCGTGCGCACGTCCGGGCGGACGTACTGGATGGTGTCGTAGATGGCCATCAGGGCCGTGAACGAACCACCCGGCGAGTTGATGTAGATCTGGATCTCGCGGTCCGGGTCGTCGGACTCCAGGAACAGCAGCTGCGCCATCACGTCGTTCGCCGAGGCGTCGTCCACCTGGACGCCGAGGAAGACGATGCGCTCCTCGAACAGCTTGTTGTACGGGTTGGACTCCTTCACCCCGTACGCGGTGCGCTCGACGAAGGAGGGCAGCACGTACCGGGACTGCGGAAGCTGGAATGAGCTCACGACAGGTGACTCCTCGTTAGTGGTTCCGGGCGCGCGGTCAGCTGGGCAGGTTCGCCGCGGAGGCGATGTGGTCCACGAAGCCGTAGTCGCGGGCCTCCTCCGCCGTGAACCAGCGGTCGCGGTCGGAATCGGCCGTGATCTTCTCCACCGTCTGCCCGGTCTGAGCGGCGATCAGCTCCGCCATCTCCCGCTTGTGCTTGGTGAACACCTCGGCCTGGATCGCGATGTCCGAGGCCGTGCCGCCGAGACCCGCCGACGGCTGGTGCATCATGATCCGCGCGTGCGGCAGCGTGAACCGTTTGCCGCGAGCACCGGCGGACAGCAGGAACTGGCCCATCGACGCCGCGAAGCCCATCGCGACGGTCGCCACGTCCGGCTTGATCAGCTGCATCGTGTCGTAGATCGCCATGCCCGCGGTCACCGAACCGCCCGGCGAGTTGATGTAGAGCGAGATGTCCCGCTCCGGGTCCTCGGCCGCGAGCAGGAGCAGCTGCGAGCAGATCTGGTTGGCCATGGTGTCCTCGACCTGGGAGCCCAGGACGATGATCCGCTCCCGCAGCAAGCGCTCGTAAACCGAGTCGTTGAGCGAGAGCCCGTTCGTCGACCGCATGTGCGGCGTCGAGTCCGACGCCGGAACAGTCAGGTGCTGCGTCACGTCTCCCCTGCCTTCTTCCACGATGAGGGCTTCCACAATGGACCGGTCACACCGGCCGTCGGCCGCCGACCCGCTGGGAACGCCTTGCTTTTCCGTATCCGGTGATCCGCTTGCAACCGACCCTAACGAACGTGGGCGGCACCAGCTTCCCGGTACCGCCCACGTTCGCTCAGAGCTTGTGCATTGCTCCCGCCGTTCGCAGAATCCTTCCGCTCACGGCGAAATCACCGCGAAAGAACCGTCACTCGGACTTCGTCGCGGCGGACTCGTCCTTCGCATCGGACTTCGCGTCCTCGGCCTGCTCGACCTCGCCCTGCACGACCTCCGGCTGCTCGCCGGCGTCGTCCTGCGAACCGAACAGCTCGTCCAGGTCCAGCTCCGCGCCGGACGCGTCCACCACGGTGGCCTGGCGCACAACGGAGAACAGCGCCTTGCTGCGCCGCACGTCCGCGTAGATCGCCCCGAGCTGGCCGGACTGCTGCGCCTGCTGGACGTACTGGTCCGGGCTCACGCCGAAGCGCTGCGCCTGGTAGATGATCCGCTCGGTCAGCTCGTTGTCCGAGACGGAGACGTTCTCGGCGTCGGCGATCGTGTCCAGCACCAGCTGGGTGCGGACCGCCTTCTCCGCCTCCTCGCGGGTCTCCGCGTCGAACTGCTCGCGGGTCTGGTCCTGCTGCTCCAGCCACTCCGCGAACTTCGCCTCGTCGTGGTCGAACGGGTGGATCGCGTCGTGCTCGCGAACCTCCACCTCGGACTTCACCACGTTCTCCGGCAGCGGGACCTCGACGGTCTCCAGCAGCGCCTCCAGGACCTTGTCCCGGGCCTGCATGCCCTGCTGCATCCGCTTGACGCGGCCCAGCCGCTCCCGCAGGTCGGCGAGCAGCTCCTCGGCCGTGTCGAACTCGCTGGCCATCTGGGCGAACTCGTCGTCCGCCTCCGGCAGGTGCCGCTCCTTCACCGACGCCAAGGTCACCGTGACCTCGGCCTCGCGGCCCGCGTACTCGCCGGCCACCAGATCGGTGTTGAAGGTGTTCGTGTCACCCGCCGACGCGCCGATCAGCGCGTCGTCGATGCCCTCGATGAGCTGGCCGGAGCCGATCTCGTACGACAGGCCGCTGGTGCGCGCCTCCTCGACGTCCTCGCCGTCGACCGTGGCCGACAGGTCGATGCTGACGAAGTCGCCCTGCTGCGCCGGACGGTCCACGCCGGTCAACGTGCCGAAGCGGGCGCGCAGCTCGTCCAGCTGCTCCTGCACCTCGTCCTCGGTCGTCTCGACGTCGTCCACCGACACCGACAGCTCGCCGAACGCCGGAACGGTGATCTCCGGACGCACATCGACCTCGGCGGTGAACTCGATCTGGTCCCCGTCCTCGATCTTGGTGACCTCGATCTCCGGACGCCCGAGGGTGCGCACCTCGGTGCCGTTGATGGCCTCCATGTACTTGGCCGGAACCGCCTCGTTGACGACCTCGTCGAGCACAGGACCCCGGCCGATGCGGCTCTCCAGCACCCGGGCGGGAACCTTGCCCGGCCGGAAGCCCGGGATGCGGACCTGGTTGGCCAGTGCCTTGTACGCGCGGTCGAAGTTCGGCTTGAGCTCGTCGAACGGCACCTCGACGTTGATCCGTACGCGCGTCGGGCTCAGGTGCTCGACGGTGCTCTTCACGTGGTCTCCTAGTGCGAACGTGCTTCGGACCCCGGCGGTGCCGGCGGGAGCGCCACCCCACGTCGGGGGCGCGCCGGCGACGCCGGGCTGACCTCCGAGTCTATTGCCCAGGCGAGACCGGAGCCCCCGGGGGTTGCCTCAGGGCGCCACCCGCTACCCACCGGCCGCGAGCGCGCGGGCCCGCGCGAACCGGGCCCCGCGGCCGATTCCACGCCAGGAGCGCGAATTCCCGCCGCGGCGCGCCGGGCGAGCCGTCACCTCGGCGCCGAGAACACCGCGTCACCGGCCACCTCACCGGCACCGCCCACCGAACCCAGCGGCGTCGGGATCACCGCCGTCCCGATCCCCACCGTCGGCGGCGCGACGTGCCCGCCGGGAACGTCCACGAACAACGACACCCCGACCAGCAGCAGCACCGCGAGCGCCAGCAGCACCCCCACCACCAAGGCGGGGAGCCGGACCCGGCGCGCGGCCCTCGACACAGCAACGTGAACGTGCACGACCGCGAAATCGGGCGGCGGCTGCTCACCGTTACCGGAAGTCGAACGAATCACCCGGGAAGATCACGTTCCGTGAGACCACCCGGACGTGAAGAAGGAGGCGCGGCCGCACGACCACGCCTCCCGGAGGACCGTCGGGGTGGCGGGATTTGAACCCACGACCCCTCGCACCCAAAGCGAGTGCGCTACCAAACTGCGCCACACCCCGTCCTACCTGCACCGCACCCCCACTGCCCGGGTGCGTTGCGGAGAGCCTATCGCGACGCGTTAAGCTGGGGCACGCAAGGTCGGGAAGACCTCGGCGGAACACCGCCGGGACACGTCGACCGAGCACGCGGGCGTAGCTCAATGGTAGAGCCCCAGTCTTCCAAACTGGCTACGCGGGTTCGATTCCCGTCGCCCGCTCCAGGTCGTGGGAAAGGTGTGCCGAGATCTTTGATCTTGGCCCCTCTCCCTTTCGCATTTCCGTACGGGGGCCGAGCCCCCGTAGGCCCCCACGGTGCGGTGGGCACCTGTGGACGGCGCGGCGGGTCTCGCACTGAGACGGGCTGAGGGGACGGCGGGAAACTCCGCGAGGGCGACCGGTCGACCTCCCGGCACCTCGTCCCTCGGGTGGCGATTCGAAATTGCCGATGTCCCGCGGTCCTCCCCTAGCGCAGGCTCCTGCACGGGTCGGCGGGGGTTCTCCTGTTCGGACTTCGCGGGGGTGTCAGGGGGGCGGGGTGAGCGCTCCCAGGACCGCCAGGGCCGTTCGGATCGGGTCCAGGACCACGGGCGCGTCGGGGTGCTGCTCGGTGTCCACTGCGGAGCAGCCGTTGATGACGGCGGTGACGCCCGCGGCCGCGAACGCGGCCAGGGGGTCGCGCATCGCCGCCGACCAGCGGGCCGGGTCGGTGATGTCCTCGACCGCCAGGTCCAGGACCGCCACTTCGGCGAAGGAATTCGACCAGCCGTAGTCGTCGATGCGGTGGCGCAGCTCGGCGGCGATCGCCGCGTTGCGGGTCACCGCACCGATCCGATGCCCCGCCGCGACCGCGGCCCCCACCGCCAACCGGAGCAGGCCCAGCGCGGGACGGCCCCCGAGCAGGCCCCCGTCCGCGGGCACCGCCGGATCCAGCACGCAGTCCGGCAGCACCGCGTCGCACTCCGGCGCGGCGGCCAGCGACTCCGCGACCAGCTCCGTCGACCGGCGCACGTCCGCCGCGGACTCCAGGGCGCGCGGGCCGCCCGAGGGCAGGTCCGACAGCACCACGCGCACCCCCGCGGGCGAGAGCGCGTCGTAGCGGGCCTGCCTGCGGGCGACCTCCCGCGGCCCGACGACGATCGGCGTGACGGCGTGCACGAGCATGGTGTTCCTCCTCATCGGACCTGGCACGAAGCGCCGAGCGCGCGCAGCTCCGCCGCGGCGTCCACCGCGTCCGGCAGCGCGGCGCACCGCTCCCGGACACCGGCCACCACCTCCGGCGCGCCCAGCAGCTCGCCGAGGACGCGGACCCGGTCCGCGGCGGAGAACGGGTGGAAGGCGGCGTCGCCGACCGGGTTCGGGCGCTCCGCCACGACCCCGGCCGCGGTGAGCCGCACCGGCCGCTCCGCGGGCAGCCGGGCGTCCAGGTCCGGCGCCGCGCGCACCACGACCCGGCGGGCCAGCTCGGCGGTGCCCGGGTCGGCCAGCGCCGCCGCGGAGAACTCGGCCGGGCCCACCCGCCCCCGCCGCAGCGCCGTCGCCACCACGAACGGCAGCGAGAACCGCGCCGCCAGCGGCGTCGGCCAGCTCGTCCGGTCCAACCCGGCGCCGAGCGAGTGGATCTCGACCAGGACCTCCGCCGGGTCCGGACCCACCTGCTCCCGCACCGACAGCGCCGCGTCGATCGCGGCGTGGGTGAACGAGCACGAGGAGTGCTGCTTGAAGTAGCCGCCGAGGACCTCCCAGCCCCCGCCGGTCAGCACCGCCGGGTCCAGCTCGCCCAGCAGACCGCCCAGCGCGTCCGCCGCGACCCCGGTGACCTGCCCGGCCCCGGACGCGGCCAGCCGCGCCGCCGCCAGCCCGGACTGGTTCGCCGCACCCACCCAGGCGTCCCGCACCGGGTTGCCGTCCAGCGCCGCCGAGAACGGGCCCGCGACCGGCAGGCCACCGCCCGCGTCGATCGCCGCCGCCGTCTCCGCGGGCCCCAGGCCGAGCAGCCGCGCGCAGCCCGCCGCCGCACCCGGGACGCCCCAGTTGCCGTGCGGATGGGTGCCCGGCCGCAACCGCGTCGCCCGGCCGAACCGGGCCGCGACCTCGTACGCCGCCAGCAGGGCGCAGCACAGCTCCGCGCCGCGCACCCCCCGCCGCGCGGCCAGCGCCAGCACCGCGGGGAAGCCGTGCGCCGCCGGATGCCCCGCGGCGAGCCGGTGCCCGTCGTCGAGCTCCAAGCGCACCGCGGCGACCGCGTTCAACCAGGCCGCCGCGTCCACCGCGACCGCACGGCCCGTCCCGAACAGCGGGGACGGCCCGTCCGGGGCGTCCCACGCGGCGACCAGCGCCCGCTGCGCCGGGTCCCGCGAGCCGAGCGCGGTGACCGCGATCGAATCGGTGAGCACCACCAGCAGGCGTTCCCGCACCTCGGCGGGCACCTCAGCCCAGCTCAGCTCCGAGACCCACCGGCCGAGCCCGCCGACGGCCTGCCGGAGCTCCGCCGCCCCGCTCATGCCCGCTCGCGCACGACGCGGCCCGCCGGTGCCGCCGCGGCGACCGGCTCGCGGGGCACCAGCAGCATCAGCAGCGCACCCGCCACCGCCAAGCCGGCCATCACGACGAATCCGCTGGTGAAGCTCCCGGTGCCGGCGACGATGAAGCCCATCACCGACGGGGCCACGATCCCCGAGGACGCGAACGCCGCATCGGCGAACCCGGCGGCGCTGCCCGGCTGGTCCGGTGCCGCGTCGATCGAGGCCACCCACCAGATGCCGCCGGTGACGAACCCGAAGCCGACGCCCAGCGAGATCGAGAGCAGCGCCACCGTCAGCGTCGGCGCGATCGCCAGCGGGATCAACGAGCACCCGGCCAGCAGCAGCGCCGCGCCCATCACCGCGAACCGGGTGCGGATCCGCGGGCTGCGCCGGTACACCCGGTCCACCACGTAACCGCCGACCAGCGCGCCGACGATGCCGCACGCCCACGGCGCGATGGAGAACGCGCCCGCCTGCTCCACGCTCAGGCCGTAGGCGTTCGAGAGGAACGACGGCAGCCAGTACATGAAGCCCCAGAACATGAAGCCCCACGCGAAGTACCCGCCCGCGACGACCCACAGGTTCCGGTTCGTCAGCAGCGGCCGCCACCGCACCCGGGACCGGCCCGGCGCCGAATCGGACTCCTGCCCGGCCGCGATCAGCTCCCGCTCCGCGTCGTTCACCCGCGCCGACTCCGAGGGCAGGTCGCGCAGCAGCAGCACGGCGAGCACCGCCCACACCACGCCGAACAGGGCCAGCGTCCAGAACATGCCGCGCCAGCCCACCAGGTCGGTCAGCCCCGTCAGCAGCGGACCGGAGATCAGCAGGCTCCCGGAAACCGCGACCCCGCCGCACAGCGCCAGCGCCACCCCGCGTTCGCGGATCGGCAGCCACCGGCTCACCGTGCGGGTCGCCGCCGGGAACGCCGGTGCCTCCCCGATGCCCAGCAGCAACCGGATGACCAGCAGCCCGGCGAACGAACCGGCGATCGGGATGAGCGCGGTGGTCACCGAGAACAGCGCGATCGCCGACAGCAGCACCCGCCGCGTCCCGAACCGGTCCACCAGCGGCCCGGACAGGAACGCCGCGACCATGTAGCCGATGGAGAAGACGGAGCTGATGATCCCGTACTGCGCGGTGGTGATCCCGAACGCCTGCTCCAGCGGTTCCACCGCGTAGGAGACCGCGCTGCGATCGATGTAGTTGATGACGATGAGGCCGATCACCAGCCCCAGCGTCACGAAGCGAAACCGTGTGCTCATGGCGTGTTCCTCGATTCCGGGAGGGGAATCGTTCGTTCCGTTCGAACGGAGCGGACGAGACGTCGTTGTCTGCCAGTGCTCGGTGCGCGGATCAGCCGTCCAGGTCGGACGCGGCGAGCGCGGCGTGGACGCCGCCCATCACCTCGGCGACCGCGCGGTTCGCGCGCAGGTCCCACACCGCGGCGACGACGTCCGCCGCCCGGTCCGGCCCCACGGCCCGGCTCGCGTTGCCGGTGAACTTCGCCGCCAGCTCGTCGGCGGACAGCGGGCGACCGGGGCCGCCGCGGTTCTCGGTGATCCGCTCGGTGACCGCGCTGCCGTCGGTGAGCTCGGCGGTGAGGACGGCGGGGAACTGCCGGGGGAATCCGGCGGTGGCCTGCTCGTCGGCGACGACCCGCACCCGCCCGGCCAGTTCGAGGCGGCGCGGATCGGCCGCGGCGGCGTCGGTGAAGTCCTCGTGGAACACGCCGAGCCCGCCGCCGCCCAGCAGCGCCGCCGCCACGGTGTACGGGCCGGAGAACGCGGCGTGGTACCCGGAGCGCGGGTGGCGCTTCTCCGCGGCCGGTTCGGCGATGGTGCGCAGCACCGGGGCGGGCACCCCGAGCACCAGCTCGCGGACCTGCTCGGCCGCCACGCCCCGCTCCCGCAGCCGCAGCGCGGCGTCGATGCCGGCGTGCGTGAAGTGGTTGCACGGGTAGGGCTTGAAGAACACGCCCGGCGTCTCCCAGTGCTCGCCGAGCCCGTCGGTGACGCGTTCCGGGTGCACCCGCTCGCCGCAGAACGCGCGCAGGAACCCGAACCGGCCTTCGAGCACGGTGGGCGGGCCGGTGAGCCCGTGCCGCGCCAGGTCGGCGGCGGCGACCCCCGAATGCGCGGCCCAGCCGCAGTGCACCCGCTTGATGGTGCCGCCGGTGCGGTTCGCCTCGATGACGCCAGCGCCCATGCTCGCGGCGATGCCGACCGCGGACGCCAGCGCCTCCGCGTCGAGCCCCTGCAGCATCCCGGCGGCGACGGCAGCGCCGATCGCGCCGCAGATCGCGGTGGCGTGCTGCCCGTGCTCGAAGAACACCGAGTTGCCGAGCTCCTCGTCGTAACCGGCCATGCCGAGGCGGCAGGTGACCTCGATGCCCATCGCCGCCGCGGCCAGCAGGGCGCGGCCACCCGCGCCGGTGCGTTCCGCGGTGGCCAGCGCCGCGGGCACCACCGAGGCCGACGGGTGCAGCACCGACGGCAGGTGGGTGTCGTCGAAGTCCAGGCTGTGCGCCAAGGTCCCGTTGACCAGCGCCGCCGACGGCGCGGGAACCCGGCCGGGCAGGCCGATCGCGGTCGCCGCCGGCTGCCCGCCCCACTCGGCGACGACCGCCCCGGCGATCCGCGCCGGTTCCTCGCGGACCGCGGCGAGGGAGTTGCCGAGCACGTCGACGATCCGGCCGGCCACGTCGTCGGCCAGCGCGTCGTCGATGCCGTCCGCGGCCAGCCGGGCGCCGACCTCGCCGATCCGCTGCGCGGGAGTGGTCACGGCTGCACCACCGCCAGCGGCCGCACCGGGGCGCCGGTGCCGCCGACGATGCGCAGCGGGGCGAACACGGCGAGGAACTCGCCCAGGCCGGCTTCGGCGGCGTCCTCCAACGCCAGGTGCTCCACGATGTGGATGCCGTGCTCCACCAGCAGCACCCGGTGCACCGGCAGCACGCGGTGTCCCGCGCCCGCCGGGATCTGCTCGTAGGCGGTGGTGTCGCCGCCGGTGGCGACGATGCCGCGTTCGACGAGCCATTCGGCGCCGTCCACGGTCATCCCGGGCACCCCGGTCTCCTTGCCGACGTAGGCGACCGGGTCGCCGAACAGGCGGCCCCACCCGCTGCGCACCACGGCGACGTCGCCGGGGCCGGGTTCGGCGCCGGCGCGCTCCGCGGCCCGCGCCAGGTCGCCGGCGGTGATGCCGTAGCCGGGTTCCAGCACGTCCACGCCGTGCACGGCGGCCACGTCGAGGAACACCCCGCGGGTCACCATCGGCGGGATCGTCTCGGCGCCGTGCACGGTGTGCTTCCCGCCGCGCTGCGCTTCGGCCGCGTCGGCGCCGCCGTGCAGCTTGCCGTCGTGGCTGACGTGGGCGAGCGCGTCGACGTGGGTGCCGGTGTGCCCGCCGGTGACGATCACCTCGTTGGACGCCGAGCCGCCGTCGGGGCGGACCGCGTCGCCGTGGCGGCGCTCCAGGGTCATCCGGAAACCGGGGTGGTTCGGCGAGCCCGCCATCCCCGTGTACAGCGGGTGGCCGAGCTCGATGATGCGGGTCCCGGCGCGCACGGCGCCGAGCAGGGCGTCGGTCACGGGTTCTCCTTCCCGGCCGCGGCACGGCCCGGTTCGTGGTGCTGCTGCAGCTCATCGGCCAGTTCGGTGACCCAGCGGGCACCGGCGACGACGGCCGGATCGACGAAGCGGCCGGCGGCGTCCACCCAGGCGGCCGCACCCGCGGCGCCGACCGAGGCGAGCAAGGACCGCGCCCGCGCCACCTCGTCCTCGCCGGGGGTGAAGGCCTGGTGGACGGGGGCGATCTGGCCGGGGTGGATCACGGAGCGGCCGAAGAACCCGGCGTCGCGCAGGGCGGCGCTGTCCGCGGCGAGTCCGGCGGTGTCGGCCAGGTCGGTCCACACGCTGGCGATCGGGCTGGGCAGCCCGGCCGCCCGGTTCGCGGTGACGATCCGGGCCCGCGCCCAGCCGAGTTCGGCGCGGTCCCGGATCCGCAGGTCCGCGGCCAGATCGGTCTCGCCAGGGGAGATCCCGGCGACCAGCGGGTGGCAGGTGGCGAGTTCGAAGGCCCGCTCCAGGCCGCGGGCGCTCTCCACCAGCAGGTGCAGCGGCAGCCCGGTCCGCTCGGCCAGCGCGGCGACCGCGGCCGGGTCCTCGGCCTTCGGCACCCGCAGCCCGGCGGCGCCGGACCAGGCCAGCGCTGCGGCGTCGGCCTCGGCCCACGGGGTTCCGGAACCGTTGATCCGCACCCAGGTCCGCTCGCTCGCGCGGGCCGCCGCGCAGGTGCGGGCCCGGTCCTTCGCCGCGGGCGGGACCGCGTCCTCCAAGTCCAGGACCACGGCGTCGGCCGCCCCGCCGAGGGCCTTGTCGATCAGGTCCTCCCGGTGCGCGGGCACGTACAGCCAGCTCCGCGCCCGGCCGAGGGCGCTCACACGACCCCCTGCTCGCGCAGCCGGTCCAGCTCACCGGCGTCGACGCCGAGGGAACCCAGCACCTCTGCGGTGTGCGCGCCGAGCCGCGGGCCGGTGGTGCGGACCGAACCGGGCGTGTCCGAGAGCCGGAACGGGGTGTTCTGGAAGCGGACCGGGCCCAGCTCCTCGTCGTCGATCGTCACGATGCTGCCGAGCGCGTTGAAGTGCGGGTCGGCGAGCACGTCCGCCGCGGTGTAGATCGGGGCGACCGCGGCCTGCGCCTCCTCGAAGGCGGCGACGACCTCGTCGCGGTCGCGGGCGGCGATCCAGGACCCGACGGCCGCGTCCAGCTCCTCCACGTGCTCGGCGCGGCCCGCTCCGCTGGCGAACCACGGCTCGTCGATCAGCTCCGGGGCGCCGACCAGCCGCACCACCCGCTCGGCGATCGACTGGGCGCTGGTGGAGACCGCGACCCAGCGGCCGTCGGAGCAGCGGTAGGTGTTGCGCGGCGCGTTGTTCGACGAGCGGTTCCCGGTGCGCGGCTGCAGCACCCCGAGCTGGTCGTAGGCGATCAGGCCCGGCCCGAGCAGGTGCAGCAGCGGCTCGATGATCGCGGTGTCCAGCACCTGGCCGCGCCCGGTGCTCTCCCGCGCCCGCAGCGCGGTGAGGATGCCGAACGCGGTGGTGAGCGCGGCGACGCCGTCGGCGAGCCCGAACGGCGGCAGCGTCGGCGGGCCGTCCGGTTCCCCGGTCATGGCGGCGAATCCGCTCATCGCCTCGGCGAGGGTGCCGAAGCCGGGCCGCGACGAGTACGGGCCGGTCTGCCCGAACCCGGTCACCCGCGCCAGCACGAGCCGCGGGTTGCGGGCGGACAGCTCCTCCCAGCCGAGGCCCCAGCGCTCCAGCGTGCCGGGCCGGAAGTTCTCGATCACCACGTCGGCGTCGGCCGCGAGGTCGAGGAACAGCTCCCGGCCGCGCGGCGTGGACAGCACCAGGGTGATCGCCCGCTTGTTGCGGGCCAGCATCTTCCACCACAGCCCGACGCCGTCCTTCTGCGCGCCGTGCGTTCGTGCCGGGTCGCCGCGCGGGTGCTCGATCTTGATGACGTCGGCGCCGTGGTCGCCCAGCAGCGTCGCGGCCAGCGGCCCGGCGAACAGGGTGGAGGCGTCGAGGACCTTCAGGCCGTCCAGCGCCGGGAGTCCGGCTCCCGCGGGGTGGTCGTGGGTCATCGCGTTCCTCCACTGGTGACGGGGCGCTGCGGGGCGACGCCGCCGAGCCGGGCGGTGACCCGGTCCGCGGTCTCGATCAGCTCGGGTGCGGTGGCGGCCACGAACTCGTCGGTGACCCGGAAGCGGGGCCCGCACACCGAGACCGCGCCGACGAGCCCGCCGGGGCCGAACACGGGGACCGCGACGGAACCGGCGTCGCTCTGCCGCTCACCTTCGGAGGCGGCGTAGCCGAGCTGCCGGATCCGCTCCAGCTCGACGCGCAGCGCGGCCGGATCGGTGGGCGTGGCGGGGGTCAGCGCGGCGAGGTTCCCGGCGAGCAGCCGGTCCACCTCGTCCGGCGCGGAGTGGGCGAGCATGCACTTGCCGGACGATCCGGCGTGCAGCGGGAACCGGCGGCCGAGTTCCACCGACATGGTGATCTCGTGGGTGCCGACGACCTGGTCGAGGTAGACGCGCCCGCCGTGCACCTTCGCGCTGATCGTGACGGTCTCGTGCAGCCGGTCGCGCAGTTCGGCGAGGAACGGCAGCGCCGTGGCCCGCAGGTCGGATTCGCGCAGCGCGCGGCTGCCCAGCGCCGCCGCGGCCGGTCCGAGCCGGTACTCGCGGCTCGCCGCGTCGTAGGCGATCAGGTCCCGGGCGGTGAGCGACTGCAGGATGCGGTGCACCACGGCCTTCGAGAGGCCGAGCTCGCGGGACACCCGGCTGACGCCGAGCGTCGGCGGGCCGTCGGTGAACAGCAGCAGCACGTCCGCCACCCGCTCGGTGGCTCCGGTGCCCCCGGTCATCTCCGCCACGTCGTCCCCTCCGATTGCCCCGATCGTCGTACCGCTTACCGGAACGACAGTGCGTGCTCGAACCTCGCAATGTCAAGAAATCCGTGCAGGTTCTTGCATAGAACCAGGCAGGGTGCTCTTATCGAAACACCAGCCGCTTTCGACTCTGTTCCGCTCAGCGAAACAACCGGAAGGCGCTGGTAGTGAGGAGAAAGCGATGACGATCGATGTCGATCTCGTGGTCGCCGGAGCGGGCGGTGGTCTGGTCGCCGCGATCCGCGGGGCGCAGCTGGGGCTCGACGTGCTGGTGGTCGACTCCGACGCGGACTTCCGCCGCGGCAACAACACCTCGATGTCGACCGCGATGGTCCCGGGGCCTGGATCGCGCTTCCAGGCCGCCGCCGGGATCACCGACTCCCCCGAGCTGTTCCTCGCCGACGTCGACCGCAAGACCGGCGGCACCGCCGACCGGCGCATCGCGGCGGCGCTGGCGCAGGTGGGCGCCGAACTCGTGGAATGGCTGGCCGACGAAGTGGGCCTGCCGATCGAGCTGCCCACCGACTTCGACTACCCAGGCCACGCGGTCCCGCGAGTGCACAGCCTCCCCGGACGGCACGGCTCGGCGCTGCTCGGGCACCTGCTCGATGCGGTGGATCGCAGCGAGCGGATCGACCTGCTGGCCCCGGCCCGGCTCGTCGGCGTCGCACCGGCGGCGGAGGGCCGGACCGCCGTGCTGGAGAACCCGGCCGGGCAGCGCGAGGAGATCACCGCCCGCGCGGTGCTGCTGGCCACCAACGGCTACGGCGCCGACCGCGAGCTCGTCGCGGCCCACCTGCCGGAGATCGCGGACGCGCACTACCACGGCGGCGAGCACTCCCGCGGCGATGCGCTGCGGATCGGCGGGGAACTCGGCGCCGCCACCGGTTTCCTCGACGCCTACCAGGGCCACGCCGCGCTGTCCGCGGCCGCCCGGACCCTGGTGACCTGGACCGCCGTGATGCACGGCGGCGCCGTCGTCGACTCCGGCGGCACCCGGTTCGGCGACGAGACGACCGGCTACTCCGAGTACGCCGCGGTGCTCGCCGGGCGGCCCGGCGGCCGCGGCTGGCTGCTCTTCGACGAGCGGATCGACGGGCTGTGCCGCGCCTTCGGCGACTACCGGGACGTGCTCGCCGCGGGCGCCGTGCGGCGCGCCGACGATCCGGCGGGGCTCGCCGAGCTGATCGGGGTACCCGCCGCGGCGCTGGAACGGGAGCTCGCCGACCTCGCGGACGTGGCCGCCGGGACCCGCGCCGACCGGTTCGGCCGCGCCGCGACCACCGCGCTGCACCCGCCGTACCACGCCGTCGAGATCGTCCCGGCCCTGTTCCACACCCAGGGCGGGCTGCTCGTCGACGAGCACGCCCGCGTCCTGGACACCGCCGGGGAACCCGTCCCCGGCCTGTACGCCTCCGGTGGCGCCGCCGCCGGGATCTCCGGTCGCGGCGCGGCCGGATACCTGGCGGGCAACGGACTGCTGCCCGCGCTGGGACTCGCCTACCTCGCCGCCGGGCACCTCGCCCGGTCCACCCGCAACCCCTCGGAAGGTGCCCGATGACCCGACCCGACCTGATCGTCCGCGACGTCCGAGTCGTCCGCCCCGGCGGCGGCGAACCGTTCCGCGCCGACATCGCGATCGCCGACGGCGTCGTCGCCGAGGTCGGCCCGGACCTGGCGGTGCCGGCGGGCACCGAGGTCCACGAGGGCCGCGGGCTGCTCGCCTTCCCCGGCGTCGTCGACGCCCACCAGCACTGGGGCATCTACAACCCGCTGTCCGACGACACCGCCACCGAGAGCCGGGCCTGCGCGCAGGGCGGGGTGACCACCTCGCTCACCTACATGCGGACCGGGCAGTACTACCTGAACCGCGGTGGCCCGTACTCCGAGGTGTTCCCCGAGGTTCTCGCCGCCGCCGAGGGTCGCTCGTACGTGGACTACGCCTTCCACCTCGCCCCGATGCAGTCCGCGCACATCGACGAGATCCCGGCGCTGGTCCGGGAGCACGGCGTCACCTCGTTCAAGATCTTCATGTTCTACGGCAGCCACGGGTTGCACGGGCGCTCCACCGACCAGAGCGACTTCCTGATGATCCCCGAGGGCGAGCGCTACGACATCGCGCACTTCGAGTTCGTCATGCGCGGCATCCAGGCCGCCCGCGAGGCGAACCCGGACATCGCCGACCAGATCTCGCTGTCCCTGCACTGCGAGACCGCGGAGATCATGACCGCCTACACCCGGCTCGTGGAGGAGGAAGGCGAGCTCTCCGGGCTGGAGGCCTACAGCGCGTCCCGGCCGCCGCACTCCGAGGGCCTGGCCGTCACCATCGCCTCCTACCTCGCGCACGAGACGGGCCTGCCCACCATCAACCTGCTGCACCTGTCGTCGGCGAAGGCGATGGAGGCGGCGATGGTGATGGCGAAGGCCTTCCCGCACGTCGACTTCCGCCGCGAGGTCACCATCGGCCACCTGCTCGCCGACGTCAGCACCGCCGACGGCGTCGGCGGCAAGGTCAACCCGCCGCTGCGGCCCCGCGCCGACGTCGAAGCGCTCTGGGAGCACCTGCTGGCGGGCGACGTCAGCTGGGTCGTGTCCGACCACGCCTGCTGCAAGGAGGAGAAGAAGTTCGGCGAGGACCCCGCCGACGTGTTCGCCGCGAAGTCCGGGTTCGGCGGCACCGAATACCTGCTGCCCGGCCTCGTCGGCGAAGGCCGCAAGCGCGGGCTGCCGATGTCCTCGGTCGCCGAACTGCTGTCCACCAATCCGGCCCGGCGCCTCGGTCTGCCCACCAAGGGCGACATCGCCCCCGGGTTCGACGCCGACATCGCCCTCGTCGACCCGGACCGGTCGTTCGTCGTCGACCCCGGCGATTCCGAGTCCACCCAGGAGTACACGCCGTTCCGCGGCATGGAGATCGGCGCGACCGTCGAGACCACGTTCCTGCGCGGGAGGCGGATCTTCGACGGGGGCGCGGTCCGCGGCGAACCCGGCGGCCGCTACCTGCACCGGCCCACCGGGCGCTGACCCGGAGCCCGCGGGTGGCCGGAGACCGCTCGCCGGCGGACGTCCTCGCGTCGACGTCCGTCGGCGAACCGGGCGGCCGGCTGCGCCCGGTCTCGCCGGGTCGGTGACGGACGGCGCGGCCCCCCGGGGCAGGAGGAGCACGGCCCCCCACCCGCACCGCGCGAGGCGTCCGGTCACCGCGCGGCGGCCCCCGCGACCGGCCCGCGGCGTTCGCGCCACCAGACGAACGCCAGCGCCGCCAGGAAGAACGGCACCGGGATCAGCAGGTGCGGCCCGCCGGGCACGGCCGATCGATCGAGGACCAGGGCTCCGCCCCCGGTGAACAGGACGTTCAGGATCGAGGTGAGCGCGTTGTTGGCGATGTGCAACGCGATCGACGCCTCCAGCCCGCGGCTGATCACCGCCATCGCGGCGAAGCAGACCCCCAGGAACGTGTAGTAGGCGAGCTGCCACGGGTCGAAGGCGAAGTGGGACAGGGCGAACACGGGGCTGGACGCCAGCACGCCGAACACCAGCGCGGGCGCGACCGGGCGGACCCAGGACGCGAGCGCGGGCATGATCGCGCCGCGGAACATGAGTTCCTCGGCCAGCGACTGCACCGGGATGGTCAGCACCACCACCAGGAGCAGCGTCACGGTCGTACCGGTGATGCCGAACGTGGTCCACGTGGTCGCCTCCGGCGCCAGGACCGCGAGAGCGGCGTCGGCCCCCGCGACGAGGACGAGCGCGCCACCGAGGTACCGGAGCAGGCGGCCCCGGTCGAAGCGCCGCGGGAAGCTGAGCACGCGGCGCCAGGGCACCCCGGCGAACCGGGCGGCGACGGGGATCGCCAGCAACCCGGTGATCCCCATGCTCAGGTTCACCGCCAGCAGGCGCAGCGGCGTCAGGACGTCCGGCGCCTGGTCGCCTTCGATCATCGCCACGCCCCGGAACAGGGCGATCTGCAACAGCAACATCGAGAGCGGGAGCCCGATCACGACCACGAGCGGTTTCCACCAGCTCATCCGCAGGTGCGTGCCGAAGGGGCGAGGCGTGCCGTCGAACTCGGCCGGCGGGTGCGGCGGTCCGGCTGCCGCGAGGGTCCGCGGTGCGCGGTCGGGCCGCGGGGGCAGGGGTGAACTCATGCTGGGGCCTCTCGGTCGGCGCTCCCGCGGCGCGCGAACGGCGACGCCGGGCGCGGGACGGTCGCGCATCGGTGCGGTGTCCGTGCTCGGGCCCGCGGGACGGGCCGGTCCGGCGGTCGTTTTCGCGGTGCGCGGCGCGGGCCGCTCCGGTCCCCGATGCCCGACGACACTTTTCCAATACGGTGTATTGCTTTTATAGCACACCGTATTAGAACAGCTCGGAACCTCGATCCCCCGCACGGCCGGGACGTGGTGAGGCCGAAAACCCGTGGTCCCCCGTCGGTGGGGTGCCTCATGCTGGGGAGGGTGCGCGCCACGCCACCGCAAGAGGGGAGCCGGGGACATCAGTGCGACGTCTTGAGTACAAGTGGCTGGTCGGGATCACGTTCGTCCTCGGCCTGATCATGCAGATCCTGGACATGACCGTCCTCAACGTCGCGCTCGCGACGCTCGGGCGGGAGTTCCACGTGGGCGAAGGGGCCCTGCAGTGGGTGCTGACCGGCTACATGATCAGCCTCGCCGTGTTCGTGCCCTCCTCCGGCTGGATCGCCGACCGGTTCGGCAGCAAGCGCACCTTCGAGCTCGCCATCGTGCTGTTCACCCTCGCGTCCGTGCTGTGCGGGCTGGCCACCGAGATGTGGATGCTCATCGGCGCGCGGATCCTGCAAGGCGTCGGCGGCGGCATGCTCGTGCCCGTCGGGCAGGCCATGCTGTTCCGCGCGTTCCCCGCCAACGAGCGCGCCAAGGCCTCCGCGGTGCTGTCCATCCCGATCACCATCGCGCCGACCCTCGGGCCGCTGCTCGGCGGCGTGCTCGTGCAGTACGCCAGCTGGCGGTGGATCTTCTTCATCAACGTGCCCGTCGGGGCCGTGGCGCTGCTGTTCACCGTGCTGTTCCTCAAGGAGGAGCAGCGCGACCGGCCGGGCCGCTTCGACCTGCCCGGGTTCGTGCTCGCCGGGGCCGGGCTGGCCACGCTGCTCGTCGCGCTCGACCAGGGCGCCCAGCTCGGCTGGGGCCGGCCCTCCGTGTGGGGCGTGCTGCTGGCCGCGGTGCTGCTCATCGGCGGGCTCGTCGTGCGCGAACTGCGCACGCCCGAGCCGATGCTGGACCTGCGGCTGCTCGGCGACCGGCTGTTCGGCACCGGGAACGCGCTGCTCATCTGCTCCACCGGGGCGATCTTCGGGACGCTGTTCCTGCTGCCGCTGTTCCTGCAGAACCTGCGCGGCTACACCCCGCTCGAATCCGGGCTGGTGCTGATGCCGCAGGCGCTGAGCATGCTCGTCGCCACCCAGGTCGTCAGCCGCGTCTACGGGCGCGTCGGCCCGCGCAGGCTGCTGCTGGTGGGGTTCGGCGTGCTCATCTCCGTCGGGTTCGCGCTGCAGCTGCTCGACACCGGCACGCCGGTGTGGTTCCTGGTGGTGCTGCTCATGTGGCTCGGCCTCGGCATGGGGCTGCTGATGACGCCGTTGCAGACCGCCGCGTTCGCCCGCATCAGCGGGCCCGCGATGGGGCACGCCAGTTCGCTGTTCAACGCCAGCAGGCAGGTCGCGACCGCGCTCGGCACCGCCGTGTGCGCGACCATCTTCGTGGCGCTGAGCACCGCCTACGCGTCCACCGCGGACATGGGCGTCGCCGGGGCCGCGCAGCAGGTGCAGATGGCCGCCTACCGGGGCGCGTTCCTCGCCTCCATCGGCTTCGGCATCGCCGGGCTGCTGCTGTCGCTGCGGGTCCGCGACTCCGACGCCGCCGCCACCCTCGACCACGTGCGGAAACCCCGTGCGCGGCCCGGGAAGCACGGCGGCGACCACGCCGACACCTCGACCGTGAGATAGCTCAAGGTCGCCCCACAGCGGCCCCCGCCGGTGCACTATTTGAAGGGTGACCGAATTGCCGCACGCCGACCAGGTCCGCAACCACGCCCGCTGGCGACCCGGATGGCACTCCGGCCGCACCAGCTACGCCTGGCTGTTGCCGTTCGCCGACCAGCCCGGACTGCGCAACCTGGTGAACCAGTACCAGTACGCGCTGCGCGACCTGCCCGGGTTCGACCTCGTCCCGCTCGAATGGATGCACATCCTCGTGCAGGAGGTCGGGTTCACCGACGAAGTCCCGCCGGAGCGGACCGACGAGCTCGTCGCCGCCGCCGCCGAACGCCTCGCCGGGTTCAACCCGCTGGCGCTGGCCTTCCACCGGGCCGTGGTGCTGCCCGAGTCGCTGTCGCTGCCCGCGGAACCGCAGACCTCGCTGTGGGACCTGCGGGAACGGCTGCGGGCCGCGACCGCGGACGTGCTCGGCACCGAGCAGCTGCCCGCCGAACCCGAAGAGGTCGACCGGCACATCAGCCTCGCGTTCTCCACCACCGAAGGGCCCGCGATCTTCGCGGTCGCCACCCTCGGCGGCACCGACGTCGACCCGACCACCGCCAAGAGCTCCGCGGTGTCGCTGGTGCGGCTCAACCGCGACCACTCCTGCTCCGAGTGGGAGACCATTGCGCAGGTCCCGCTGGGCTGACTTCTTCTCCCCCTTCTGCTGCTCGGTGCTCCGGTGGCGGGTGCTCCTCTTGCTCTGGTGGTCGGCGGCTCATCGGCTTCGCCGCTGACGAGAAACGGCCTGCTGCGCGGGTCGAACGCCGGGGGTGCGTCCGGCGCCGGGTGCGAACGGCCGGTCGCGCAGGGTTGCGCGATCGCTCCGGCACTTCCTCCGAACGGGTACCGTCGAAAGTGTGGACGCGGCGGCAGGTCCGCCCTGGAACGGCTCGGAGGGACCATGGGCGCACTCATCCTGATCGTCGTCGCCGCGATCGTGATCATCGGTGCGGTGTGGTGGTCCCGCAGGCAGAACCTCGCCCACCAGCAGCGGGAACTCGACGACTCCCGCGCCGAGGCGCGGCGCTGGGTGGAGCGGCTGGGCGGGCAGGTCCTCAACATCGACGGCACCGACGACGCCTCGAAGCAGGCCATGGCCGACGCCGCCGAACGGCACAACGCCGCCGTCTCCCAGCTCGACCAGGCGTCCTCCGCCGAGCAGTGCAGGCTCACCACGCAGACCGCGATGGAAGGCCTCTACTACGTGCGCGCAGCGCGCACCGCGATGGAACTCGACCCCGGTCCCGAGCTGCCCGATCTCAGCCACGGCGCCGGGAAGGTCACCGAACACCGCGAGGTCGAGGTCGACGGCAGGCAGCAGGTGGCCTCCCCCACGCCCGGCGACGCCACCCCGCACTACTACCCCGGCGGGCGCGTCGCGGGCCGCCCGGTGCCCGAAGGCTGGTACAGCGAGCCGTGGTGGAAGCCCGCGCTCGTCGCCGGGGCCTGGGGCGCCGGTTCGTTCCTGCTGATGAGCGCCATGTTCAGCGGCATGGCCGGCGTGCCGGAGGCCGCCGCGGCCGGTGACGTCGGCGGCGGGGACCTCGGGGACCCGGGCGCGCTCGGCGACGGCGGGGACCCGGGAGACTTCGGCGGCGACGATCCCGGCGGGGACTTCGGGGACTTCGACTTCGACCTGGGCGACTTCGGCTTCTGACGGGTGCGGGGCCGTCGCGCTCAGGCGGCCGGGCCGGTCACCGCGCGGATTCCACCGGCGTCGACTGGCAGACCGGGCACCAGTACAGGTTGCGGCCGGACAGGCCCGCGGTGGCGATCGGCGTCCCGCAGACCAGGCACGGCGCCCCCGCCCGGCGGTACACGTAGACCTCTCCCCCGTGCCGGTCCTGGCGCGGTTCCCGCCCCATCGCGGCCGGCTCGTGCTCCGGGCGCACCGTGTCGATGCGGCCGACGCGCACCCCGTCGGCCATCAGCTCGACCAGGTCGGTCCAGATCGACTTCCACGCCCGCTCGCCCAGCTCGCGACCCGGCGTGTACGGCGGGATGCCGTGCCGGAACAGCACTTCCGCGCGGTACACGTTGCCCGCACCGGCCAGCACCGCCTGGTCCAGCAGCAGCGCCGCGATGGAGCTCCGGGACCGTGAGATCCGCGCCCACGCGCGCTCCGGTTCGGCGTCGGCGCGCAGCGGGTCCGGTCCGAGCCGGTCGCGCAGCGCGGCCACCTCGTCGAGGGTGATCAGCTCGCAGGCCGTCGGGCCGCGCAGGTCGGTGCCGCGGCCGGGCCCGACGATCCGCATCCGCACCTGCCCGCGCGGTTCCTGCGGCGGCAGCGGGAATTCGGTGAACCCGCCGTACAACCCGAGGTGCACGTGCACGACTTCCGGGCCGTAGAAGTGGAACAGGTGCTTGCCGTGCGCCTCGGCGCGTTCGAACCGCGCCCCGTCCACCCGCGCGGCCCCGCCCGCGAACCGGCCCTGCGGGCTCGACACCCGGACCAGGTGACCGCCGAAGCGGGAATCGTGCAGCCCGGCGAGCCGGTGCAGCGTGTGCCCCTCAGGCATCACGGGCCTTCCGGGTCGGCGCCGCGCTCAGAACAGCACCCACAGCACGATCGATTCGACCAGGTAGGCCAGCACGCAGCAGGCCGCGACGAGCAGCCCGCGCCGCACCGCTCCCGGCGCCGCGCCCTTGGCCAGCGCCACCGCGGTCCCGGCGACGAAGGCCAGGCACACCGCGAGGAAACCACCGAGCAGCAGCCACAACCCGACGCCCAGCACGCAATCCGGCGCGGTGCACACCGCGCCCGGGCCACCCGCGAGGTACGGGCTCAACGCGCGCTGCGCGAAGAAGAGGACGAGCACGCCCAGCACCGCGCCGCCGAACGCCACCAGCGGCGTCAGCAGCGCGGTCGCCGGGCGTGCACCGGTCATGTCAGTTCACTCCGCGGGCAGCGCCGGCGGGGTGCCGGTCCGCTCGTAGTCGGAGAGCAGGTCGATGCGGCGCTGGTGCCTGCCGCCTTCGAACTCGGTGCCGAGGAACGCCTCGACGATCTCCTCGACCTCCTCGACGGAGTGCATCCGCGCGCCGATGCCGGCGAGCAGCGCGTTGTTGTGCTGGCGGGCCAACTTCGCGGTGTCGACGTTCCAGGTCAGGGCCGCGCGGGCGCCGGGGACCTTGTTGGCGGCGATCTGCTCGCCGTTGCCGGAGCCACCGATGACCAGCCCGAGGCTGCCCTCGTCGGCGACGACGCGGCGAGCCGCCTCGACGCAGAACGGCGGGTAGTCGTCCTGGGCGTCGTAGGCCGCCGGGCCCACGTCGGTCACCTCGTGGCCGCGCTCGGTCAGCCACGTGACCAGGTGGTTCTTGAGGTCGAAGCCTGCGTGATCGGATCCTAGGTAGACGCGCACGCAGGCAGTGTGCCAAACGCCCCACCGCCGTCCCGCACCCTGGTTACGGTTCCGCCATGACCCGGATCAGCACCATCCGCTCCGACCAGGGCGAGCACGGTCCCGCCACCTCGGCCCCGCCCGCGACGGCGGTGCCGTCGTGATCGGGCGGTGGGTGACCGTCGGGGAGGCGGTGTGGGTCCGGCGGTACGCGGAGCTGGACCTCGGCACCGGGCTGGTGCTGGGTGCCGAACGCGCGCTGGTCGTCGACACCCGCGGCGACCAGCGGCAGGGCGCGGAGCTGGCGGCGGCGGTGCGGGCGAAGACGGCGCTGCCCTGCGAGGTCGTGCTCACCCACGGCCACTTCGACCACTGCTTCGGCACGGCAGCGTTCCGGCCCGCCCCGGTCCACGCCCACGAGCGCTGCGCCGCCTACCTGCGCGGGCACGCCGAGCGGCAGCGCCGCGAGTGGAGCGCGCATTACCGGGACGAGGGACGCCCGGAGGTCGCGGCGGCCTTGGAGCGCACCGAGGTCGTCCCGCCGGACCGGCCGGTCGGCGACCGGACCGAACTCGACCTCGGCGGCCGGCGGGTGCGGCTGCACCACTTCGGCCCCGCGCACACCGACCACGACCTGGTGGTCGAAGTGCCGGACGCGGCCGTGGTCTTCGCCGGCGACCTCGTCGAGCAGGGCGCCCCGCCGGACTTCGAGGACGCCCATCCGCGGACCTGGCCGGACGCGCTCGACGCGCTGCTCGCGCTGCGCCCCGAGGTCGTCGTCCCCGGCCACGGGGAACCCGTGGGCGCGGCGGACGTGCGCGCCCAGCGGGACGAGCTGGCCCTGCTGGCCGCGCTCTGCGCCGCCCACGAGCGGGGCGAGCTGACCACCGCGGAGGTGCTGCGCGACTCCCCGTACCCGGCCGGCACCACCGAGCACGCCCTGCGCAGCCACCACTAGTCCGTTCGGCCGCCCGCGCTGGGCTGAACGGAGCCAATTCCGCTCCCAGGGGCACCGATCGCCGATCGCGGACGTCATGCTCGGCAACGGCCGGAGAACCCCCGGCCCACCACCCGCACAACGGCACTGCGCTGGGGCGATCTCGACGGTTGTGCGGCGAACAACACCTGGGAGGCGACGGTGTCCAGTCCGGACCAGTCCGATGCGGCGCGGCGGCAGCAGCTGCAGGCGAGCAACGACGCGTTGCGCGGCCAGATCGACGGCATGCTCGCGGACCTGCGCCGCCGCACGGCCGAGATCCAGGAGAAGCAGTCCGAGGCGGCGGCCAAGACCCACGAGGTCACCTCCGAGGACGGCGTGATCACCGCGCGGGTGGACGCGACCGGCACCTTGGAGCAGCTGCTGCTGTCCCCGAAGGCCTTCGAACGCACCACCCCGGAACAGCTGGCCCGCACCATCACCAGCGTCGTCCGCGAGGCCACCGGCAGCGCGCAGCAGTCGCTGCAGTCGGACTTCGCCTCGCTCGCCGAAACTCCCGAACTGCCGGACCTGTTCGCCGGCGCCCCCTACCTGGCGGACTTCATGCCCAGCAGCGGCCCGCTCGTCGCCCCACCCGACCCGGCCGCGGAACGCGCCGCCCGCACCGGCAAGCAGTCGCCGAAGCCGCAGCGGGAGCGCCCCGCCGATGACGACGACGAACCGCCGCAGTCATTCATGACGGAGGGGCGCTGGTGAGCGACCGGATGCGGATGCGCCCGGAGGAGATCCGGGCGGGGGGCACCCGCATCGGTGCCGCCGGGGACCGGTTGGACGAGGTCCTCAAGCAGCTCAAGTCCAGCCTGGACGGCGAAGGCGAGTGCTGGGGCGACGACGAGGCCGGGCAGAAGTTCGCCGAGACCTACGTCAAGAACAGCACCGACGTCACCGACGGCATCGGGAAGCTCGCCGAAGCGCTCGGCAACATCATGGACAACCTCAAGGCCACCGCCGACGACACCGAAGGCCGCGACGCCGAGTCCGCCTCCGACATCGCGAACGTGCCGCAGAGCTGACAACCGGCCCGCGGGCCGAAGATCGACTGGGGAGTCGTACCGCGATGAGTCTCGAGATGCCCGACGAGGTCAAGTGGCTGCTGCCGATCGTCGTCGGCCAGTCCTGGCCGGAAGGTGACGAGGACGCGCTGCGCCGCCTCGCCGACGCCTGGCGCGCCGCGGGCGACGGCGTCGAAGGCGTCACCACCGACGCGAACGGCGGCGCCACCCAGTCGCTCAGCGGCATGGAGGGCCAGACCCACGACGCGTTCGAACAGCTGTGGAAGGACATCGGCGACGGCGGTGCGGCCGCGCTGCCCAAGATCCAGGAGGCGTGCGAGCAGCTCGCGCAGGGCTGCGACGACGCGGCGCTGGACGTGGAGCACACCAAGCTCACCATCATCGCCTCGCTGATCGCGCTGGCCATCCAGATCGCCGCGATGATCGCGAGCGCGGCGTTCAGCTTCGGCGCGTCCACCGCGGGCATCCCCATCGCCCAGGGCATCACCCGCACCGTGGTGATGCAGATCTTCAAGCAGCTGGTGCTGAGCATCGCCAAGAACGTCGCCATCGAGGTCGCCACCTCCGTCGCCATCGAGGCCGCGGTGCAGGGCGTCCAGATCGCCTCCGGCGAGCGCAAGGGCCTCGACGGCGGGAAGTTCAAGGACGCCGCCATCAGCGGCGCCATCAGCGGCACCGTCGGCGGCGTCTTCGAGGGCGTCGGCAACGTCGCCGCCCGCAAGGCCGCGGGCGCCGTCGGCGACGCCGCGGGGGACGCCGCCGGAACCGCGGCGGGCGCGGCCGGGCGGGCCGCCGGGGGCGCCGCGGGCGCTGCGGCGGGCAGCGCGGTGAGCGCCGCCGGGCGGGCCGCGGGCGATGCCGCCGGAGCCGCCGGGGAGAGCGCCGCGAAGAACGTCGGCGCCGAAGCCGTGAAGGGAGCGGCCACCGGCGCCGCGCAGGGCGCCATCGGCAGCGCCGCCGAACAGCTCATCACCGAAGGCGAGATCGACTGGAGCGACGTCGGCAGCGGTGCCCTGTCCGGCGGGGCGATGGGCGCCGGGATGGGCGCTGGGGGCGCCGCGCTGTCCAACCACTTCGACACGTCGGACGTGCCGGACACGGGTGGGGCCGAGGAATCCGGGGACGGCTCGGGAGCTTCGTCGTCGAGCAGCTCGGCCTCGGGTGGTTCGGCCTCGGGTGGTTCGGACGCGGGCGGTTCGGACGCGGGCGGTTCGGACGCGGGCGGTTCGAGTCGGAGCGAATCCGGCTCCGGATCGGGCGGCTCGGATTCGGCCGCGGACGGCGGTTCCACCGGGTCCCGTTCGTCCATTGAGGACATGTTGTCCGGTGATTCCGTTGCGGGGTCGGGAGATTCCTCCGGGTCGGCGAGCAGCGGGTCGTCGAGCGGTTCGGATTCCGGGTCCTCAACCGGGTCGGACTCCAGCTCGTCGGACGGATCGGGCTCCGGCTCGTCGGACGGATCGGCTTCCGGCTCGTCGGAATCCGGGTCGTCCGGGGCGCAAGGCGACGGCGGGCAGTCGGGCTCCGGCGGCGGCGAATCCCGCTCCGGGGCGGAGAGCGGATCCGGCCAGAGCGGAACCGACAGCGGCCCCACGCGATCCGGGGATGCGGACGGCGGATCGACGCGATCGGCCGACTCCGACGGCGGCTCCACCCGCTCCGCGGAATCCGATGCGAGTTCCGGCCGCGCCGCGGAGTCCGAGGGTGGCGCGACGCGATCCGCTGATCCGGAAGGCGGGTCCACGCGCGCCCCCGATTCCGACGGCGGGTCGACGCGTGCCGCGGACTCCGACGGCAGCGCCTCGCGCGGGACGGACTCCGATGGCGGCCGCGCCTCGGGTCCGGACGGTGGTGCGACGCGGCCCGGGGACGCCGACGGCGGTTCCGCGCGGTCCACCGATTCCGATGCGAGTACGCAGCGAGCCGGCGCCGCGGACGGCGGCTCCACTCGAACTCCGGACGCCGACGGCGGTGCTGCCCGCACCTCCGACGCCGACGGTCCGGCCACCCGGCCCACCGATTCCGCGGGCGTGCACTCCGACGGCGGGTCTGCGCGCGCCGCCGATGCCGACGGCGGGTCGACGCGGTCCGCGGACACCGGCGGTTCGCCGCGCGACGAGGGCGGTGCCTCCCGCACCCCCGCGCCGGACGGTTCCGGTGCTCCCGCGCGGGCGGACTCCACCGGTTCGGGCTCGGGGAGTTCCGTCGGCGCGGCGGAGGCCGGCTCGCGCGGCGACGGCGCGGGTTCGTCGGGCGCCGCCGGGTCCGGTGGCGGTCTGGGCGGCGCCGGTTCAGCTTCGCACGGCGGCGCGGATGCCGCGCACCGCAACCAGTCGGGGAACAACGGCCCGGCGAGCACCGCGCCCGCGTCCAATGTGGACACGCCGGTGCGGCCGGCGGAGCCGACGGGCTCCCCCACCTCGCAGGGCACGCCCGCTCGCGGTGATCAGGCCGGTGCAGCGGGCGGTGGCGCGATGGGCGGCGCTCCCGCAGGTGGCGCCCCCGGTGACGCGGGCGCTGCCGGCTCCGGCGGGTCCCGTCCCGGCGCGGGCGGCAGCTGGACCGGAACGTCCGGCACTCCGGGCGCCGCGGGCCGCCCGATCGGCGGCGACCCGCCGAGGCCCGGTGGCCCGCGCGGCGACCGCGCACCGGCGGCTCGGGGCGCGGAAGCACCGGCGGCACCGCAGTCCGGCGGCAGGCACGCCCAGCCCGCGGACGTCCCCGGGCAGCGCTCGGCGCCCTCCCCCGCCCGCCCGGACGGCTTGCCCGGTCGCTCGCATCCGGACGGCCCCTCGAGCCCGGCACGACCGGACGGACCGCCGCGGGCGAACGGCCCGGAAGGCGAGGCACCCGCCCGTCCCGGCGGCCGCGCAGACGCACCGCCGGCGAGCGGCCCGCGGCACTCCGGCGACCTCGCCACCCCGCCCAGGACCGATGGCCCACCGAGGACGGACGGCCCCGCGCACCGGGCCGACTCCAACGCCCAGCAGCATTCGGGCACCACGGACCACCGCACCGGTGGCGCAGCCGACACGGGCCCCGCGAACCGGCCGGACGCGGCTGCGCCGCCGCGCACCGCGGACGGCCTGGAGACCGGCGGCCCGAACCGCACCGACGCACCGCACGACCGGCCGGACCCCGGTTCGCCGGATCGCACCGACGCCTCGCCGCACGAGCGATCCGACGCCGGCGGCGCGGAACGGCCGCGCGCGGACGGCCCCGACGCCACGCACGCCGAAGGCGCCGCTCACCCGGACGGCTCCGCTCGTCCCGAGGGCCCGGCGCCCGACGGCGCCGAACCGCGCCCGGACCGCCCGCACGAGGCGCCCGATCCGCACGACGCCCGCCAGCACGACGCCGACTCCTCGCACGCCCGGGACGCCGAACCGGGCACTCCGGAACGCCGGCACCAGCTGGACCAGGCGGAGGCGACCCGCGAGCACACGCCGGGCGGGTCCTCCTACCACCACGAGCCGGGCCTGCGGGACCTCGCGCAGCGCGTCCCCGACGACGGCGTCCACCACACGGTGGACGTGCACGCGCTGCCGGACGGCCGGATCCGCGTCGGTGATCACGCGTTCAGCGCGCAGGAGTTCGCGGACGTGCTGCGCCGCGACCCGAACTGGGACGGGAAACCGCTGCGCCTGCTGTCCTGCGACGCGGGCACCAGCGGACTCGCCCGCGACCTGGCCCACGAGCTGGGCGTGCCCGTCACGGCCCCGCGCGGCCTCGCCTGGACCGACGGCGGCGGCCGCGTCTTCGCCTCCGACCTGGGACCCGACGGCCGTCCCGGCTGGCCCCCGAACGGCGGCTGGGACACCCACCACCCCGACGGCACCCACACCCC
>NZ_JAIUKC010000063.1:0-4808 GCF_020177435.1 Saccharopolyspora sp. 7B
CCGCGGCGGGAAAACGGGCAGCGGACACGGTGCGACGCGGTGGTCGCTCGGCGGACCGGTCCGCCCTCCGGACGTCCCCCGCCCCTTACATCGGGGCGGGGTCGGCGGGGCGCGGGGTCGTGGTGGCGGCAGAGGTCGCGGTGGTGGCAGGGGTGGCGGCGACGGCCGAAGTCGGTGCAGCGGACGAACTTCCGGCCGCAGCCGGTGTCGCGGTAGCCGAAGTTCCGGCGGTGGCTGGAATCGCAGCGGCCGGAGTGGCCGGGATCGTGGTGGTCGTCGCCGCCACGGTCGGCTCCAGCACCGGACTCCCTTGCGGCCCAGCGCCATCAGATCCCGCGGCAGCGGTCTCGTCCCTCACCTCCACCGCGGACTCGACCGGGGCGACGAGTTCCAGCAGCCGCGTCCGGTGCTCGGCGACGAAGTACTCCGCCACCCCGCGCAGGTCCACGTGCTCGAAGAACAGCGTCTTCGGCAGCGAGCCGAACGAGTCCTCCAGGGTGCTGGTGAGGTCGACGATCGCGATGGAGTCGATGCCGTAGTGCTCCAGCTTCTCGTCCGCCAGGATGCCGTCCGGGTCCTGCCGGGTGACCTCCGCGAACACCGCGCGCAGGAAGTCCTGGGCCCGCTCGGCCAGCTCCGCGTCGTCGAGCTCGACGGCGGCCAGGGCCGAGGTCGTCGCCGGGACCGCCGCGACCGGCCGGTCCAGCCCCGCGTACACCCGCAGCTTCGCGCGTTCGCCGTGCAGCACGACGCGCCGCACCGGTGCTCCCGCGCGCAGCGCCCGCTCCACGGCGGCGAGACCGGCCTCGGTGGGCAGCGGCACGGTGCCGGTGCGCTTGCGCAGGTAGGCGGCGGTGGCGGCGTCCATCCGCATCCCGCCGTCGGCCCACAGCGGCCAGTCCAGCACGCGGGTCTCGGCGCCGGTGGCCTGCCGCCGCAGCGCGAACGCGTCCAGGTGGGCGTTGGCGGCGGCGTAGTCGGCCTGCGCGGCGCCGCCGAAGGCGCCCGCGACGGAACCGAACAGCAGCAGGAAGTCCAGGTCGAGGTCGTCGGTGGCGGCCGCCAGGTGCGCGGTGCCGTCGACCTTCGGGGCGAGCACGGCGGCGGTGCTCGCGAGGGGTTTGGTGGCGAGGTAGCCGTCGTCGAGCACCCCGGCCGCGTGGAACACGCCGTCCAGGCGCCCGTGCTCGGCGCGGATGGTGCGGACCGCATCCCGGACGCTCGCGGCGTCGGTGACGTCGGCCCGCACGTAGTGCACCCGCTCGTGCGGCTGGGGCGGCCCCTGCTCGGAGCGGCCGCTGACCACGACGGTCGCCGCGTACCGGAGGCACAGGTGCTCGGCGAGCAACCGCCCGATTCCCCCGGCGCCGCCGGTGATCCAGTAGACGCCGCCGGTGCGCAGCAGGCTCTCCCCCGCCGCACCGGCCGGGATCTCGGTGGTGCCGTGACGCAGCCGCCGCCCGTCGCGGGTGTGCGCGACCTCGGCGTCCTCGGTGGCGGCCTCGGTGTGCACGACGCGCTCGAAGCGGGCCGCGTCGCGCGGGTCGAAGCCGTCGAGCAGCACCAGCGTGCCGCGGAACGCGGGATCCTCCAGCCGCGCGGTCTTGAGCAGCGCCGCCAGCGGGCCGAACACCGGCGAGTCCGGTTCGCCCGGCGCCACCACCAGCACCCGGCCCTTGCCGCCGAGCCGTTGCAGGTGGCCGTAGCAGCTCTCGAACGCGGCGCGCATCGCGGCGGCATCGGTGGCCCCGACCGGCACCGGTAGCGGCAGCACGTCCGCGCCGAGCCGGGCGGCGCTCGCGGCCACCAGGTCCTCGTCCAGGGCGGCGTTGAGCACCACCACCGGACCGGCCGGTCCCTCCGCCGCGGCCGGTTCGTCGATCCAGGCTCCGGTGACCTCCAGCAGGTCATGCTGGGGTTCCGCGGCCGGTGCGCCGCCGAGGGGGCGGGCGGTGTAGCCGGTGAACCGGGCGCACAACCGGCCGGACTCGTCGAACAGGTCCACGTCCACCTTGCCGCGCCCGCGCGCGCCCGCGGCCGGGCGCAGCCACGCGTGCGCGGTGCTGCTGGTCGCGGCGGGTGCGGTGAGCTCGTCCAGCGCGAACGGCACCGCGGGCGCCGACGGTTCCCGCCAGCCGCCGTCCGGGCCGCCGACCGCGAGGGCGGCGAGCAGCGCGCTGTCCAGGATCGCGGGATGCAGCCGCGGCCCGGGCGCCGCCGCTGCGGGCAGCCGCAGCTCCGCCAGCACCCCGTCCGGGCCGGTGCGCACCGAGGTCAGCGCGCGCAGCGCGGGCCCGTGCTCGATGCCGCTGGTCCGCAGCGCCGCGTACCCGGCGTCGGCGGCCAGCTCCCGGGGGTGCCGTGCGCGCAGCTCGGCCAGGTCCACCGATTCCGCCGCGTCCGCACCGGGTTCGACGCGGCCGCTCGCGTACGGTTCGCCCGCCGCGTCGGCGAGCGCGTAGTCGTGCCCGTCGCCGCCGGGGGTCAGCCGCAGCCGGGCGTCCAGGCCGTCCGGCCCGACGGCCAGCGGGCGGATCCACACCGCGTTGCGCACCCGCGGCGTCCGGTGCCCCGCGGCCCGCGCGGCGGCCAGCACCAGGTCCAGGACGGCCACGCCCGGCACGATGCGGGTGCCGCCGACGACGTGGTCGCGCACGTAGCCCTGGGTGTCGTCGAAGCGCACCGGGAAGGTCCAGTCCTCGCCGGAGCGCTCCCCGGCACCCAGCGCGGCGGTCTCGGGCGCGGCGGTCTCGGGCGCGGTGCTCTCGGACACCGCCGGGGCCGGGGCTTCGACGGGCCGCGGGCTCAGGTTCGACGGTGCGGTGGGCGTGAACCAGTGCGGGGTGCGGGCGAACGCGTAGCCCGGCAGGTGCAGCCGCCGCCCCTGCGCCGGCCACTGCGACCAGTCCACCGGCAGCCCGGTGGCCCAGGCGGCGGCGAACTTGTCGTACCGCCCCTGCTCCAGCCAGCGCGCGCCGAGCTCACCGAGGTCCTCGGCGTCCAGCCCGGCGGGCACGTCCTCGCCCGCGCGGCCGCGCTCGCACCCGGCAGGGCGTTCCCCGGCGGCGAGGGATTCCAGCTGGTCCGCCCAGGTCTCCAGGTCGGCCGCGCGGAACGCGGCGCGTTCGGCCATCGGCACCCGGCCGTCGCGCAGGGTGCGGGCGATGTCGGCGAGCGCGGGCCGCTCGCCCCGCTCGACCCGCCGCCGCACCCAGTCCGCGAGCACCGCGCAGCTCGCCCGCAGCCGTTGCTCGTCGCGCGCGGACACCGGCAGCCACCACTCGCCCAGCGCCTCCTCGTCGGCGGGGACGATCGCGCCGGATTCGAGCAGCACGTGCGCGTTGGTGCCGCCGAAGCCGAACGAGCTCACCCCCGCCCGCAGCGGTCCGGGCAGGTCCCAGTCGGTGAGCTCGGCGACGACGTGCAGCGGGCTGCCCGCGAGCTTGATCAGCGGGTTGAGCTTGCGGAAGTGCACCGTCCCCGGCAGCTGCCGGTGCCGCATCGCGAGGATCACCTTGAGCATCCCGGCGATGCCGGCGGCACCTTCCAGGTGGCCGATGTTCGTCTTCACCGAGCCGACGCCGCAGCGGTGCTCGGCGGGGGTCTCGGCACCGCCGCGCAGGTCGGCGAACGCCTTCTTCAGCCCGCGGATCTCGATCGGATCGCCGACCGGGGTGCCCGGGCCGTGCGTCTCCACGTAGCTCACCGTCTCCGGCGCGACGCCCGCCCGCCGGTAGATGCCGCTGATCAGCTCGGCCTGCGCGTCCGGGTTGGTGACGGTCAGCGAGCTGGTGCGCCCGCCGTGGTTGCTGCCGATGCCCTTGATCACCGCGTGCACCGGGTCGCCGTCGCGCCGCGCGTCCGCGGCCCGCTTGAGCAGCACCACGCCGCCGCCCTCGCCGCGCACGTACCCGTTGGCGCCGGCGTCGAACGCGCGGCACTTCCCGTCCGGGGAGAGCATCCCGGCCTTGGCGAACGCGATGAAGTGGCGTGCCGACCAGGTCAGGTTCACCCCGCCCGCCAGCGCGTACTCGCAGTCCCCGGCCAGCAGCGCCTGCACGCCCTGCTGCACCGCGACCAGCGAACTCGCGCAGGCGGTGTCGTTGACGACGCTGGGCCCGCGGAAGTCGAAGTGGTGCGAGACGCGGTTCGCGATGATCGCGTACGCCGCGCCCGTCGGGTAATAGGCGTCGACCTCGGCGACCTCCTGCTCGACGAGTTCCGCGTAGTCCCAGTGGCACACGCCCATGAACACCCCGGTCGCCGAGCCGGCGAGCCGGTCCGCCCGGTACCCGGCGTCCTCCACCGCGTGCCAGCTGAGTTCGAGGGCCATCCGCTGCTGCGGGTCCATGGATTGCGCTTCGCGCGGGGAGATCTGGAAGAACTCGGCGTCGAAGCAGTCCACGTCGTCGACGAACCCGCCCCAGGCGCAGCTGGTCTTGTTGAACTCGCGGCGCGGGTCGCCGAGGTGGTCCTCCTTGCGCCAGCGCCGCTCCGGGACCTCGCTGATCAGCGAGCGTCCCGCGGCCAGGTGTCCCCAGAACTCGTCCATCGTCCGCGAGCCGGGCAGGCGCAGCGAGGTGCCGATGATGGCGATGTCGTGGTCATCGGTTCCGTGGTCCATCGAAGTCGTCTCCGTCTCAGCACCGGTGCCGCTGCGGCCCGCGTCGGCTCGTCCGGTCGTGGTCGTGCCCGTCCCGCGCGCCCCCCCGGGGGGGGGCCCGGGGCGCGGGGGGGGGCGCCCCGCCCGGGGGGGGGGGGGGGGGCCGCCCGCGCCGCGGCCCGGGGCCCCCCGGCGCTGACCGCGG
>NZ_JAIUKC010000064.1:0-44135 GCF_020177435.1 Saccharopolyspora sp. 7B
GCTTGGGCGGGGCCAGCGGTCCGGGGGCCGCGCGCCGCCGCCCCCGCCCCCCCCCGGGGCCCGGGGGGGCCCGGGGCGGCGGGCCGGGGGGGGGGGGGGCCCGCCCCCCGCCCCCCCCGGGGGGGGCGCGCGGGACTCGGAGGTCAGGCGGCCGCGCAGGTGCGCTCGTCGAGGACCCGCAGGGGCACCTTCAGGGGATCGCGGTTCAGGCCGTGCCCGCGCACGAACCAGTGGTGCAGCCACACCGTGGAGGCCAGCAGCACGAACGCCTGGTTCTCCTTGGTGCCGATGCGTTCCGGCGGGGCGTCGTAGACGCGGTTGACGAACTTGCGCACGAACCGCGCGTCCAGGGCGGGGATCTCGCCGAGCACGTCCGGGTCCAGCAGCAGGTCCCGGTAGTCGGGCCGGGAACGCACGAACACCGCGGAATCCGGTGCGCGGTAGGGGAACTTGCCCTTCTTCACGATGCGTTCCGGCAGCACGTCCGCGTAGGCCAGCTTCAGCAGGTGCTTCTCGTCGTAGGGGTCGCCGAAGCGCCCGTTGACCGAGTTCGCGCGGCGCACCACCGCCGGATCCAGGAACGGGCAGCGGTTCTCCACGCCGTGCGCCAGCGCCATCCGCTCGCCCTGGGTGGACAGCAGGTAGCCGGCCAGCAGGGTGCGGAACTCCAGCCACTGCGCCTTCCGCACCGGGTCCAGTTCGGCGTAGCCGGGTTCCTCGGCGACGAGCCGTTCCACCGCGGCCAGCGGATCGCCGGGTTCGGCGAGCAGCCGGGCCGCGAACCGGCCGTTCTGGAACCGCATCTGGTGCGAGAACAGGCCGGGCCGCTGCTCGGTGGAGAACTGCTGGTAGAGCCCCAGCATCCGGCGCTGCTCGTCGGCGCCGCTGAAGTGCGCCAGGTACGGGTGGAGCCGCCCCATCCGCTCCCGGCGGGTCTCGTCGTCGAGCGCGTCCCACTCGGACAGCAGCCGGGTGTCCTTGAAGATGCCGTAGCCGAGGAACGCCTCGTCGGCGCCTTCGCCGCTGAGCACCACCTTGATGCCCTCGCGCCGGACCTGCCGGGACAGCAGGTGCATCGGCACGAACGCGGTGCGGAACGCGGGCACTTCGGCGTGCCGGACGGCGTCGGGGAACGCTTCGGCGACGTCGGCGTCGGTGACGCGCAGCTTCGAGTGGTGGGTGCCGAGGTGCGCGGTGAGCTCGTCCTGCTCGGCGGACTCGTCGAACTCGGCGTCCTCGAACTCGATCGAGAACGTCCGAAGTGGATGGTCGGTGCGGCGGGCGGCGAGGTGCGCGATGATCGACGAGTCGAGCCCGCCGGAGGCGTACACGCCGACCTCCACGTCGCTGCGCAGCCGCACGTCCACCGCGCGTTCCAGGTCGCCGCGCACCAGCTCCACGGCCTCCTGCTCCGATTCCGGCGCCGGGCAGGCGGTCAGGTCCAGCGGCGCCCACCGGCCGCGCCGCTCCTGGTCGCCGCGCACCGACAGGTACTCGCCCATCGGGATCTGCTCGATCCCGCGGTAGCCGCTGTGCGCGGGCAGCGGCGTCCAGGTCGCGTAGAGCGAGGCCAGCTGGTCCGGGTCGAACTCGAAGCGGAACCCCGGGTACGCCAGGAACGCCTTCATCTCGGAGGCGAACAGCAGCGCGCCGTCGTGCCGGGCCACGAACAGCGGCCGCTTGCCGTACCGGTCCCGCGCCAGGTGCAGCTCATCGGTGACCGCGTCGTGCACGGCGAACGCGAACGCGCCGTTGAACTTCGGCAGGCAGTCCGGGCCCCACTCCGCCCACGCGTTCAGCACCACCTCGGTGTCCGACCCGGTGTGGAACGCGGCACCGCGCGCCCGCAGCTCGGCGCGCAGCTCCCGGTAGTTGTAGAGCTCGCCGTTGTAGCACAACCGGAATCGCCGGTCGGCGCTGAGCACGGGCTGCTGGCCACCGGCGAGGTCGATGATGCTCAGCCGCACCGTGCCCATCGCGATCCGGTCGTCGAGCAGGCAGCCCGCCTCGTCCGGGCCGCGGTGCTCGATCTGGGCGAGCATGTCGTGCATCAGGTCCGCGTACTCCCGCGGAGGGCGCGGGCTGCCGTAGAACCCGGCGATGCCGCACATGGCGTCACCGGCTTTCGAGCGCCCGCTCGCGGGCACCGTCGACGAAGGCGGCGATGCCGTTGAGCGACACCATGACGTTGCCGAGCAGCTCGTCCTCCTCGAACTGCACGCCGTAGCGCTCCTCGATGTGCGCCATCAGCGAGATGTAGCCGAAGGAGTCGAGGATCCCGGCCTTGAACAGGTCGGTGTCCTCGGTGGTCTCGGCGTCGAACTCGAACAGGAACTGCTCTTCGAGGTAGTCCTTCAACTCGTCCTTCATCGCGGTCCTCCGCATCGTCGTCGTGGTCGTCCCGGAACCGGCCGCTACGCGGCGAACGCGGAACCGGCGATCCGGGCCAGCGCGGGCCACTGCTCCCGGATGAAGAAGTGGCCGCCGGGGAACCGGTGGGTGCGCAGCGGCCGGGTGCTCTCCCGCTGCCAGGCGCCGAGGTCGTCCCCGGTGAACCACTCGTCCTCGCCGCTGAGCGCGGTGATGGGCACGTCCAGCGGTGGCACCCGCGGGTGCCGGTAGGCGCCGAGCGCGGTGAAGTCGGCGCGCAGGATGCGCTCGTAGAACGCCATCAGGTCCGCGTGCTCGCGCAGTTCGGCGGGCAGTCCGCCGAGGCGGTCCAGGTGTGCCCAGAACTCGGCGGTGGGCAGCCGCCAGGTGTCGCGCTCCCGGCTGGGGATGGACGGCCCGCTCTCGCCGGAGACGAGCAGGTGCGCGGGCTCGGGCAGGCCTTCGTCCCGGATCCGGTGGCACAGCAGGAAGGCGAGCCGCGCGCCGAGGCTGTGCCCGTACAGCGCGTACGGCCGGTCCAGCCGGTCGCGCAACTGCGCCAGCAGGTCTTCGACGATGGCGCCGGGGTCGGCCAGCAGCGGTTCGGAGATCCGGGCGCCGTGCCCGGGCCGTTCCAGCACCGCCACGTCCAGGTCGGTGCGCTCGGCGAGCCCGGCGTAGGCGCGTTCGTCGCCACCGGCGTAGGCGACGCAGAACAGCCGGGGCCGCGGTTCCGCGGCTTCCGGGGTGGCCTCGATCTGGCGGACCATGCGGGTGAGCACCTGGGTGTCGCCGACTTCCCGGCAGTCGTCCAGCGTGGTGTGCCGCAGCAGGTAGCGGACGCTGTCGAGCCAGCGCACCGACCCGGCGATCTGCTCGCTGATGGTGGCGGCGAGGTCCCGCTCGGCGTAGGGGCGGGCGGTGAGGTTGGCGATGACGGTGGCGCGCAGCGGCGCGAACCGGAATCCCTTGAGGAACGCGGCGAACTCGTCGCGGGCGGGTGCCATGTGCCGGGAGTGGAAGGCGGCGGAGACCTTCAGCCGCGCGACCCGCACGTCCTGCTCGCCGAGGACCTGCTGCGCGCGCTCGATCCGCTCCCGCGCCCCGGAGAGCACCAGCTGCGCATCGGTGTTGATGTTCGCGAGGTCCAGGTCGGTGAGCCCGTGCTCCACGAGCAGCGCGCGCAGTTCGGCGCGCGAGGTGCCCAGCACGGCGAGCATCGCACCACCATCGGCGCGGGACATCAGCTCACCGCGCTTGAGCACCAGCTTCAGCCCGGTCTCGAAGTCGAAGGCACCGGCCGCGTGCAGCGCGTTGTACTCGCCGAGGCTGTGCCCCAGCAGGTAATCCCCTGCCGGCGCACCGCGTTCCAGCGAGTCCACGTAGGACAACGCGTTCACCACGTACAGCGCGGGCTGGGTGCAGCGGGTGTCGTCCAGGCGACCGTCCGGGTTCCGCGCGCACAGCTCGGGCAGGTCGTAGCCGAGCACGTCGCAGGCGCGGGCGGTGAGCTCGGGGTGGCGCTCGAACAGCTCGGCGCCCATCCCGGTGCGCTGCGAGCCCTGGCCGGGGAACAGCACCGCGCTCACGCCGCCTCCACCACGCGGGTCCGGTGCACCGGCTCGGCTGTTCGCATCACGCGCCTCCTGAATGAGCGATCACCCCGATCGGGATCAATCTGGAGACCACGCTAGAGACGGCGCGGAACCACTCGCAATCTTCAGAACCACCATTCCGGCACGTCTAAGGAAATCACCAGGCGCACTTCTAGGGAAATCACCAGCAACTCCGCCGAATCGCCCGGAGACCACCGGCCGCCCGAGCTTCGCGCCTTCTCGGAGCACCGGGACCGGCGGAGAGCGCCTGCCGGCTCCCGAGCCTCCGGCGGACGGGCCCGCGGCAGGGGGCGACCCCGCTCACCTGCGCCCGTTTCCGCGCGGGGCGGCGGAATCCGGATGCGCACCGCGGTTCCGGCCCACCGCCCGCGACGCGCGACCCGGAGATCTCCGCCCATTCGGGCCCGCGGCATTCCCGGACCGGGACGAGGTGAGGATCGCACGTTCCGGGTGCGCCGATCCCAGGAGCGACCGGGCTCGATCAGCGGGCGGGCACAATTGCGGTCGAATCGCCCTACCGGCGGCGACACCGACCTTTTCCGCTCTCCAATTCCTTTCCATCCCAGGACCGGCCGAAACCGGCGGACGAGACCGTCGCGCCGAATGGAGCCGTCGCGGACTCGGCCGAACGGCCGCGGCGAACGGGAAATGAAGATCACAGGAAGATCCCGCAGCGAGACCATTCCGTTCCGGTAATCGTGAGCAACGGCCATCGTCGCTGGAAGCGCTTCCGGCGACGCTCGGTCATCCGATGTTCCCGGCACCGATCCCCGCGGTCTCCGCAGTTCACGGCGCCGAGAGGGGCGCGTTGGCAGCGCGGTCCGGGCTTGCTACCGTCGATCGAGGTCGCATTCCGGAACGCACTCAGCGAGGAGTGCACCTGGATTCTCCGCTTCGCCGAGCGGAAAACCGATGGCCCCACCGGCCGCAGGAGCGACGCGTCCCGCGGCACTCCGCTCGCCGATGGTCCCCTGACTCCCCGTCGTACCCCTTCCTGCCCGGAGGACAGCCCGTGAGTTCCGGTCCGCCGGACGAGCCGCCGCGCCGAGCGGCCGGACGCTTCCGGGTGCCGCCGCGCGGGAACGACGCCCGCCGCCGGAGCCGGTGCACCGCCGGTGCGGGTTGGCGCCACGACCTGCCCGCGCACGCCCGGTGCGCCCGTCCGACCCGCGCAGCGGCCTGCCGCGCTCCCGCGAGCTCACTCCCCGGAGGAACACCACATGATCGTCGAACTGCACCTGCTCCAGTCCGTCCCGGCCACCGAGCTCGGCCGGGACGAGGGGGAAGGGCCGCGGCGCGCGACCTTCGGCAACGTCGCGCGCGAGCAGCTCCCCTCCCGGTACCTGCGCCGGTCGGCGCGCGCCCTGCTGGCCGAGCAGGACCTGGCCCTCGCCTCCGCCGGCGTCTCCACCCGGCGGCTGATCGCCGACGCGGGACGCTGGATCGACGCGGCGAGCTGCGCCGACGATCCCGGCGCGGACACCGGGGACCTGGTGCGGGAGGCGTTCTACGAACTGGGCCTCGGCCTCGCGAGCGGCGAGCTGACCCCGTCGGTGGCGTTCACCGCGGACCGGGCGGGTGAGCGCCTCGCCCGGTTCTGCCTGGAGAACCGCGAGGACTACGCCGACCGCGCCACCCGCCGCAAGAAGATCATCGCCAACGCGGCGGATCCCGAGCAGGCGCGGCAGGACGAACTGGCGCTGGCGAACGTGAAGACTGCCGCGCAGCAGCGGGAGGCCGCCGAGCGCGTGCTCGCCCCCCGGCAGGCGATCGACGTGGCTCTGTTCGGCGGCACGATCTCCGACGAGGACGAGTTCACCGCCGAACCCGCCTGCGAAGTCGCCGACGCCCTGTCCACCCACGCCGCCGGGACCACCGCGGAGTCCGCGGAGCTCGCGGCGGCCTGCTACTACCGCTACGCCCGCCTGGACCTGGCGAAGCTCACCGCGAACCTCGGCGGGGACCGCGCCCAGGCCGAACGGGCCGCGCACGGCTGGCTGCGGGCGCTGGTGCGCGCCGTCCCCGATGCGCGCCCGAACGAGACCGCCGCCCGCACCCTGCCGGAGGTGGTGTTCGCGGTGGTGCGCGAGCACGGCTCCTGGAACCTGGTCAACGCGTTCCTCGACCCCATCGCCGGCGCCGATCCGCTGGCCGGCTCGGCGCGGCGGCTCGTGGAGTACTTCGGCCAGGTCCGCGCCTTCTACGACACCGGCGAGATCCGCGAGGTCCTCGGCGCCTCGGTCACCGGGGAGCTGCCGCTGGAACGCACCCGGCAGCCCGCCACCCTCGACGACCTCGCCACCCGAGCCATCACCGCGGCCCTGGGCTGACGGCTCACCGCAGCGGGCCGCCGGTGAGGTAGCGGGTGAGCATCGTGGTCAGCTCGTCCTCGAAGGCGGGGATGTCGATCGGGTCGGCCGACGAGATCAGCTGGTGCACCACGAGTTCCACAGTGGACACGACGAGCCGTGCCGCGGTCCGCGGATCGCCGACCCGCACCTCGGAGTACCGCGCGATGAGTTCGCGGGCGCGGGTGACGTGCTCCTGCTCCAGCCGCTCGATCTTCTCCAACAGCTCTCGCGACCGCGGCGCCTGCTCGAACATGACGCGCAGCAGCTTCGGGTCGTCCAGGTGGTTCGCGATGGCGGCCCGCACGAACCCGCGCACCTCTTCCTCGACGGAGGCCGGCCGCTGCGCGGCAAGGTGGGCTCGGGTCGCCGCGATGCCCTCGTCGAGGTGCTTGGTCAGCAGCTCAACCAGGATCGCGTCCTTGTTCGGGAAGTACTGGTAGAGCGAGCCGATCGAGATCCGGGCGCGCTCGGCGATCCGATTCGTGGTGCCCGCCGCGTAGCCGTGCTCGGTGAAAACGTGAGCAGCCGCGGTGAGGATGCGTTCCCTGGTGAGCTCCGCGCGCACCTGGCGCGGCGTCTTCCGAGGTCGCAGACGTCGTTCTCCGGAGCTCACGGAACCTCCCTGGGCAGGCGCGAAAGCGAGTGGCGCACGAACCGAACAATTGCTCATAATCATGGCACGACCTGCGAAGACATCGCCACCAGCGCTGCGGAAGGAGCCCCGGATGACGCTCGCTGGCACCCGGCCACGACGAGTACCGATGGCGGAGCTGCGCGCCCGGCTCGGCGAACCCGACGACGTGGTCAAGGCCCTCAAGGGCGGCGACCGGGTCGACGCGCACGCGCACCGGTTCATCGCGCACTCCCCGTACCTGTCGATGTCGACCTCGGACGCGCGGGGCCGCGCCGACTGCTCCCCGCGCGGCGACTACCCCGGGTTCGTGAAGGTCCTCGACGAGCGCACGCTCGCCATCCCGGACCGGCCGGGCAACAAGATCGCGGACTCGTTCCGCAACCTCGCCGAGAACGACGGCATCGGCCTGCTGTTCCTCGTGCCCGGCGTGGTGGAGGTGCTGCGCATCAACGGGAGCGGCTACCCCACCGACGATCCGGACGTGCTCGCCCGGATGCGCGTGGAGGGCAAGGAGGCGATGTTCGCGATCGTCGTGGAGGTGGAGCAGGTGTTCTTCCACTGCGGCCGCGCCCTGCTGCGCTCCCGGCTCTGGGACCCGGAGATCCAGTCCCTCGCCGCCGAGATCCCCTCCCCCGGCGAGATCGCCGCCGCCCAGTCCGGCCTCGGCATCGACCCCGCCCACCTGGAACACGAACTCCAGCAGGGCTACCGGCAGCTCTACTGACGTGGGGAACGGCCCACCCCGGGCGGGTGGGCCGCTCCGCTAGTCGGCTCGGAGCATCCGGCGTTCGCGCACGGCTTCGGTGACGGGATGGCGCGCGCCGTAGACGCGCTCGTGGTCGGCCAGCACCCAGTCGAGCAGTGCGGCGGCGCCCGCCGCATCCCCGCTGTCCCCGAGCGAGAGAGCGGCCAGTTCCCTGGTGCGCAGCGCGTCGGGATCGTCGGGTCCGGCGGTCGCGGCCCAGCCGAGCGCGGTCTCGCGGTACAGCTGTGCCGCGGCCGCCGCCTCCCCACCTCGAGCGCACCAGTAGGCGAGCCGCTCGTGCGCGGCGAGCTCCTGCGCGGTGCGCGGGCTCGGGCGCGGGCGCGGGTACCTCTCGACCAGGATTCCCCGCGCGGCGGCCAGCGACGCAGCGCCTGCCACGTCGCCGCTGTTGCCGCGGTGCTCCACGACGACGGACCAGGCGTCGAGCGGCCGCAGGTGCGTCGCCCCGAACAACGCGGTGCTCCGCTCCGCCCAGTCTTCGAACGCCTGCACCGCCTCGGCTCGGTCACCGGCAGCATCGAGGTTGATCGCGATGGACAGGCAGTGGTGCGCGATCTCGTTCCGATCAGGGTCACTGGTCATGTCCTTCAAGCCGAGGAGTCGGCGGTGCACCTCGGCTGCCGCGGCGTGGTTCCCGTTGCGGGCGTGCCAGCACGCGAGCCGGTCGAGCAACCGGATCACGTCCCGGTGACGGGCGCCGAGCAAGTCCTCCGCCACTGCGGTCGCTTCCAGGAGGGCCGACTCCGCTCCGGCGGGATCCCCGGCCAGTCCGTGCCATTCGGCCGCGACGCCTCGGGCGACCACGGCGTTGCCCGGGCCGCGATCGACCTCCAGGGCAGCGACGACCCCGTCGAGCGTGGCGGCCGCGGCGGCAGCGCTGCCAGGGGTCCCGCGGGTTCCCGGTGCGGGCTCGTCGAGGTCCGGATGGTCCGGACCGAACGCATCCACCCGGTCCACCGCGAGCCGGTCGAATTCGATCATCGCGCGGCGCGGATCGTCGGCCACGGCCCACATCTCCGCCAGGTCCCGGCGCACGCGCAGCGTGTCCGGGTGGGCCGCGCCGAGCACCCGTGTCGCGTTCCGTTCGAGCAACTCGAGGTCCGCCACCGCCGCCGCGGGGTCCGATGCCGCGCCGCAGATCGCCCGCAGGTGCCGGACGTCCAACGTCTCCGGGTGGTCCGGGCCCACGATGCTGCTGAGCCTGATCACCAGTTCGTCGTACGTGCGCCGGGCCGCGGCGAAGTCGCCCGCGGCGGCCCACGACTGCGCGGCCGAGTCCGCGGCCCAGATCGTGCTGGACGCGATCGGGCCGTAAACCCGCGCGTGGTCGGCCGCGAGCGCCGCGTACTGCTCCGCTGCGCCGACCGCATCTCCGTTCGCGCGGCGCCACGTCGCCAGCGCCCCGTCCACGCCCAGCTTCGTCGGATCGTCGGCGTCGAGTGCGCGCGCGCAGTCCACTGCGAGCTCCTCGGCGAGTGCCACCGCGCCCGCGGCATCCCCGGCCCAGCCGGTCCAATCCACCAGTGCGTAGCGGGTGCGCAGCACGTCCGGGTGGTCCACCGCCTGGAAGGCGAGCTGTGCGTCCCGCACGCGCCGGTACTCCGCCGCGGCCGCCGCCGGATCTCCGCCCCAGCCGCGGAACTGCGCGAGGCTCAGGTGGTACGGCGTCCGCCGCGGATCCTGTTCGTCGTACGCGGCGCGGACGTCGGCGAGCAGTGCGGCGCTGGTCCGCACCGCGTCCTCGGACCGGCCCGCGGCGGACTGCCACCAGGCCAGCTCGGCGCGGAGTTCGAACGAGGCCACCCCCGCCCAGTCGGCCTCGGTGGCGAGCCGCTCGGCCAGCGCGGTCAACCGGTCCGCCGCGGCGTGCGGGTCGCCGTTCTCCCCGAGCCGCACGGCCGCCTTCCGCTCGACGTGCACGGTCTGCACGTCCGCGGGGCCGACGGTGCGGGTGAGGTCGGACGCCAGCTGGTCGAGTTCCTGCTGCCCTCCCACCGGATCGCCGCACCAGCCCCGGAGGTACGCCGCGTGGTCGCGGGCCGCGAACGTCTGGTGGTGTTCCGCGCCGCATTCGCGTTCCAGCTCCCGGACCAACTCGTGCTGCGCGGCGAGCGAGCCTGCGCAATCACCCGACGTGCACCGCAGCCCCGCGATCTCCTGGGCCGCGAACACCGAATCGGCGTGGGGGGCGCGCAGCGCGCGGCGCAGCACCGGCAGCAGGTCCTCGAGCTCCATCAGCGCGCCGGTGGTGTCGAACCCCGACCGGAGCCGGGCGGCGTGCAGCCGAGCTCGCAGCGTGTCGGGGGCCGAGTGGCCGAGCGCGCGGGTGCGGTCGACGACCACCCGCGCCAGCAGCTCCAGATTCGCCGCCGGATCTCCTCCCGGCACGCCCGCGAGGTCTTCGCGGCAGTCCGCAGCGACCGGATGTTGCGTGCCGAGTGCCGCTTCTGCCCGGGTGATCAGCTCGCTGAGCTCCGCCCGCGCCCGGTCCGGGTCCCCGTGGGTGAGCACGCCGATCCGGTGGCGGTGCACCTGGATTTCGGTCGTGCCCGGTTCATCGGATTCCGGTGCTCGTTCGCTCAGCAGCGCGTCCCATTCGCCGTGCGCCGCCGCGGCATCGCCCAGCTCGTGCCGACGCTTCGCCACGTCCAGGGATGCCGCGACGGTGTCCGGATGCCCGGGCCCGAGCCGACGTGACCGGGAGTCGCGGGCGTGCGCGGCGACCTCCACCGCCGCGGCGGCGGCACCGAGTCCGTCGAGGACGTCGAGCAGCGCCTCCCGGCATTCGACGGTCTGGTCGTGGTCCGGTCCGGGTTCGATGTTCGCTGCGGTCAGCGCCGATTCCAGGGCGGCACGAGTGGCTTCCGGATCACGATCTCGTTCCGCGTCCGCCATGGTGCGCAGCAACTTGGTCGAGAGGTCGTCGGGGCCGCGCAGGTCGGTGCACCGCGTCGCCATCCGGCGGAGGAAGTCCGCCTGGGCGGCGCCGAGCCCGTGGTCTCCGAGGCTCTGCACCACTTCCCCGACAGCGTCGTGCACCTCGGGCCGGATCAGGTGGTCTCCGAGACCGAGCAGGAACTCGATGTTGGCCCGGAACATCCGATGCCCGGCGGCGTCCGCGTCGGCGACGATCTCGACGAGGCCGTCGGCGATCGTGGTGACGACCGGGCCTCGCTCCGCCTCCGGCAGGTCCTCCCACCGGACGCGGCGCGTGCCCCGGTAGCACCGGATGATGTCTTGCTTCTCGGTGAGCAGCTCCAGGTCGCACAGGACGCGGAGTGCCGCCGACACGTCGTTCGGGCTCGGGTCCACATCGGAGTCCTGGCGCAGGTGGCGCAGCACGGGCTCGCTGGTGATGAGTTCGACCGGGACCCCGTGGTCGTCGATGGCGGACAGGAGATCCGCCAGCCGGCTCGCGAGCGGATCCGTGCGGCTCGCGAGCGCGAGCGCGCTGCGCGTGGGGAAGGCGCTCGGCGAGCCGCCTTCGGCCTGGAACCGCTCGAAGTACTCCTGGTGGCCGATCGGGTTCTGCCGGAGGTAGGCGGCGATCATCGCGAGCGCGAGCGGATCGTCGCCCCACGTCCGGGAGACGGCCGACATGCCGTCGCTCGTACCGCCGGTTCCCCTCGCCGTCAGGTGCCGCTCCGGATCGATCGGCCCGGGCAGCTCGATCGCCGTGACGTCGGGCAGCACCTCGGCGATCTCGTCCGGTCCGATCCGCGACGTGGCGAGCACTCGACCACCCGCAGGCGGGACCAGTCCTTCGAGGACCTCCGGGCTCGCGATGTCGTGCAACACCACCACCCAGTGGGAAGCGGATGCCGTCAGGTGCTCCAGGAAGCGCACGGCGTCCCGCTCCGGGCCACGACCGGAGCGCAGCCCCAGTTTCGCCGCCGCCGTCGCGTAGGTGGACAGGATCGATTCACGCGATCCGGCCTCCACCCACACCAGCAGGTCCACCTTGCCGGTATTCCAGGCTCGCTCCACCTGGTCGACGACGGTGGCGGTCTTCCCGAATCCGTTGCCGTGGAACAGCGTCGTCCCCGTGGCCAGGAGTCCCGGCTCGTCCACCGCGACCATCGGCACGTACCCGACAGCCTCCGGTGGCACCGCGCCCACTCGCTCCCATTGGCCCAATACGAAAGAATTCGCGCGCGCGTCCATCATCTCGCTCAACACCACACCCACCGGTCGTTCGGAATCCGGTCGATCTTGCCAATCCGCGCCCCGGCGCGGGGGCGAACCCGCACGAAGAGACGCATGCCACGGTGAGCTCCGCGGGTCGGCGGCTGGTCCGCGCGCGCTGAAGGCGCCGGGACGGTGATACCGGAAGCTGTCCTGACCCGGGCACGTCACCCTGCCGGCGGCCCCGCCCCGCACGCGCGCGGCCTTGCGCGGGCCGAGATCACGCCGGGTGCGGACGGTCTCCCACCGGCTCGCCCGGCGCCGTCGGCAGCGCACCCGGTCGGCCCTGTCGTGCCGCACCTGCCGCCGACCATCATTCGAGCGGCACCGCTGGACGTCGGGACCGGCCCGATCGCGGCGGTCGCACGGCGGGGGGAACGATGTCGCGGCGCACGCACGACGACGGCTGGGTCGAGGACGAACTCCAGGACGGATCGCCGATCCGCTACCGGATCCACCTGGACCGGATCTCCGAGATACCTCCGGAAGCACTGCGCGTCCTGACCGATGCGGCCAGGAGCGAGGGCGTGGCGGTCGCCGACTACATCCGCCGCGTCGCCGAGATGCCGAAGCGGGAGCTGCACGTCCACCGAGATCGGATCAGACGCGGCGAAGGCGGCGACGGGCTGGCCCTGCGCTACGAGGCCTGGCTGGAAGCGCGCAGGACGGTCCACGGCGACATGCAGTTCCTGTCGAAGGGCGCGCAGCGCGGCGACCGGCCGTTCTGGCTCTGACCGAGACCCGCGGACGAAGATCGGCGACGCGCGCCGGAGCGGTGCGGCATGATCCACCGGTGTCGATCGGCGCATCGCCGTCAGAGTTTTCGGAGACCTTCCAGGACACGGGCGTAGAGGGTCGTCGTCAGGGCCGGATCGTGGTGGAGGTCGCCGGTCAGGTGGCGGACGTAGCCGGTGCGGGCTGGTTTCGCGAGATCGCCCGGGCAAGGCCGGTTCGGTGCGGATCGTGGTGGTGCCTTCATCCGGGTTCCCGGGATCGTTGGTGGGTTCTGGCCCAGTGACGGGCTTTTCGGGCCACGTCGTTGTCCAGGACGACGTCGCCGCCGCATTGCAGTGGTCCAAGGCGAAGGTCAGCCGCTTCGAGAACGCCGACCAGATCCCCGGCCCCGCCGAAGTCCTCGCGCTCGCCGCCATCTACGGCGTCAACGAGGCGGAACGGGACCAGTACGTCGCGCTCTCGCTCCAACACGCCAGCGCGGCTGGTGGCAGAGCTACGGCGACAGCCTGGCGAACAACTTCAGCGAATACGTCGGACTCGATGCGGAAGCCGATCACGTCCACGAATTCGCCGTCGACCTGATCCCCGGATTGCTCCAAACCGAGAGGTACGCGAAGGCACTCATGCAGGCGTGGCTGCCGCAGGTCGACGAATCCGTGGCGCGGGATCGGGCGAACATGCGCGCCGAACGGCAGCAGACGCTTTACGCGGACAACCCTGTTTCAGTCTCCGCGGTCGTGGGCGAAGCCGCGCTGCGTCAACTGGTCGGCGGCGCGGACACCATGATCGACCAGCTGGAACACCTGAACGCGATGAGCGAACTGGCCAACGTCACCGTCCAGGTGCTCCCGTTCTCCGCTGGCGCGGTGCCCGCACTCGGCGCGCCCTTCATCCTGTTGAGCTTCGCGGAGAAGGAAGAACCCGACATCGCTTACGCGGACTACATGACCGGGTGCGTCTATCTGGAGGATGCCTCCGAGGTCGAGTCCTATAGCCTGAATTTCGGCGCTCTACAGGACACAGCGCTGTCCCCGGCCGCGTCGACGGAGTTCATCGAGTCGATCGCCGGGGAGCTGCGAGCACGATAGGGAGCGAAGCATGAACGCCCCGGACTTCAGCCAGGCGACGTGGCGCAAGAGCACGGGGAGCAACGGCGGCGGCGCGGCGTGCGTCGAGATCGCCTCGATCCCGGGTCTGACCGGCGTCCGAGACAGCAAGCTGGGCGACACCAGCCCGGTGCTGCCCTTCGGCGAAGGCACCTGGTCGACCTTCCTCACCTCGGTCAAGCACGGCACCTTCGACCGCTGACGGCTCAAACCCATCCGGAATCTCCCGGATGGGCGTCGCCCTCTCGCGGCTCGGCTAGGCCGGGCCACCGCCAGGAAACCAAGGGTCCTGCGCTCAGAGGAGTTCACGTGATCCAGCTGAACAGGCAGACCTCGGAGGACTCCGGCCCAGCGGAAACGGTGTGGCGCAAGAGTTCCCGCAGCACCCCGAACGGCCAGTGCGTCGAAATCGCCGCACTCCCCGGCCGCACCGCCGTCCGCGACAGCAAACTCGGCGACCAGAGCCCGGTACTCCCCTTCACCACCCCGGCCTGGACCACCTTCCTCACCAACCTCAAAACCGGCACCTACGACCACTGACCCACAGCCCGCAGGACCCGAACCAAAACGCACACACCCCCACCTAAACCCCCAGTTCAAAAAGGGTAATCCCCGCGCACGCGGGGATGGACCGCTCGGTGAATACCGGGTATTCACCTGTGAAGAGTGAGCCCCGCGCGTGCAGGGTGACCCGCGCCCCGCCCCGAACCGAAGGATGAAGCGCGGCGGTTTCGTTGTCGTCAGCCGGCGTTGGCGAGCGGCGTGATCCGGTCGAGCTCTTCCCCGAGCCGGTCCTTCTCGATCTCCAGGTCGTAGTGCTCCTGGAGGTTGAGGAAGAACCTCTCGCTGGTACCGAGGTAGCGGGCCAGCCGCAGCGCGGTGTTCGCGGTGATGCCGCGGTCGCCGTGCACGATCTCGTTGATCCGCCGGGCGGGGACGCCGATGTCCTTGGCGAGCCGGTACTGACTGATGCCGAGGGGCTGGAGGAACTCTTCGTTGAGGATCTCGCCGGGGTGGACCGGGTCCATGGTGGTGTCGGTGTTCATCCTGGCCCTCCTGTCAGTGGTAGTCGACGATCTCGACATCGTGGGCGTCGCCGCCGTGCCAGGTGAAGCAGATGCGCCACTGCTGGTTGCTGCGGATGCTGTGCTGTTCGAGTCGATTACCCGGCGGGATGCGAAGGTCGTTGACGTGCTCGGCAGCGTGCATCACAGCAAGTTCACGTGGCGTCCATTTGAACGCCCGGCCCTTGAGGCTGTCGCGCACTCCCCACCGTCAGCGCCATTCGATAGTAAGCCCCAAGCACGTCGGGTGATCCCTCGCAGTGGCTGATCGATGTCACTGCCATTTCCGGGGTAAGCCCCGCGCATGCGGGGCTTACCCCGGGCGCACCTCCACCGGCGAAAATCGGTTTGTCTTGTTGTGGGGCGCTGTTACGGTGCTGGTCGGTGGCCGGGTCGCGGCCGGTGGTGAAGGAGTGGTCGACGTGGTGAGCGAGGACGACATCTCCGGGTGAGCTCGGAGTGCCGTGCGCCTCCGCTGCCCGGATCCGGGTGGTTCGGAGGGCGCGTCGTCGTACCCCACCACTGTTCGTTCCTCGGGCCGCTGCCCAGTGCTCCGCCGATTCACCGGTTCTCCCTTGGTCCGCCGGTGTTCGCGTGATCGGGAGCACGACCGCGGTGCGCCCGCCTGACGCGGGAGAGCTCGCCATGGCCGATGCGTTGATCACCTGTTCCCACCTCACCTTCTCCTGGCCGGACGACACGCCGGTGTTCGACGACCTGTCGTGCACGGCGGGTCCGGGCCGCACCGGGCTGGTCGCGCCGAACGGCGCGGGCAAGAGCACGTTGCTGCGGTTGATCGCCGGGGAGCTCGCGCCGCGCTCGGGCACGGCGGCCGCGCACGGCGTGGTCGGTTACCTGCCCCAGACGCTGCCGTTGCGCGGTGATCGCACCGTCGCGGACGTGCTGGAGATCGCGCCGGTGCTGCGCGCGCTGCGGGCCATCGAAGCCGGCGACGTGGACGAGGCGCACTTCGCCGACGTCGGCTCCGACTGGGACGTCGAGGAACGCGCCCGCGCCGAACTCGGCCGCCTCGGGCTCGGCGACATCGCGCTGGACCGGCCGCTGCGCACCTGCAGCGGCGGGCAGGCGGTGGCGATCGGGCTCGCCGCGCAACTGCTCAAGCGGCCGGACGTGCTGCTGCTGGACGAGCCGACGAACAACCTCGACCGGGACGCGCGCGACCGGCTGCACCGGGTGCTCGCCGAGTTCGGCGGCTGTCTGCTGCTGGTCAGCCACGACCGGGAACTGCTGGACCGGATGGACCGCATCGCCGAGCTCGACCGCGGCGAGATCCGCTGGTACGGCGGGAACTTCACCGCCTACGAACAGGCGCGGCTCGCCGAACGCGACGTTGCCGAGCGCAACGTGCGCAACGCCGAACAAGAGCTCAAGCGCGAGAAGCGGGAACGGCAGCAGGCCCGCGAACGCGCCGACCGGCGGGCGAGCAACGCGGCCCGCAACGCCGATTCCGCCGGGCTGCCGAAGATCCTCGCCGGGGCGCGCAAGCGGCGCGCGCAGGAATCCGCCGGCCGCGCCGACGACACCCACGGGCAGCGCGTCGACGACGCCCGCCGCAGGCTCGACGAGGCGAACCGGGCGGTGCGCGAGGACGACGTGCTCGCGCTGACGCTGCCCGGCACGCGCGTGCCCGCCGGGCGAACCCTGTTCCACGGCACCGGAATCCGGCTGGACCTGGGCGGTCACGCGCTGTTCGGCGACGGGATCGACCTCGCCATCCGCGGCCCCGAGCGCATCGCGCTCAGCGGCGGCAACGGGTCCGGCAAGTCGACGCTGCTGCGGCTGATCAGCGGCGACCTCGCGCCGGACGGCGGGGAGATCGCCCGGTTCGACGGGCGGATCGCGTCCCTGTCGCAGCGGCTCGACCTGCTCGACCTGGACCGATCCACCGCTGAGAACCTGCGGGACGCCGCCCCGGAACTGCCGCGGACCCGGTTCATGCACGTGCTGGCGCGATTCCTGTTCGCCGGCGACCGGATGCACCTGCCCGTCGGCGCGCTCTCCGGCGGTGAACGGTTGCGGGCGACGCTGGCGTGCGTGCTGTGCGCGGAACCGGCGCCGCAACTGCTGCTGCTCGACGAACCCACCAACAACCTCGACCTGGTCAGCACCGGGCAGCTCGTCGAAGCGCTGAACGCCTACGAAGGGGCGCTGGTCGTCGTCAGCCACGACGAGCGCTTCCTCTCCGAGGTCGACGTGCCGCGGCGGCTGCACCTGTCCGGCGGCGAACTGCGCGACACCGGCGGGAGATGACCCGCACCGCCCGACCGGAGGCGCGGTGGAAATGTCCCGCTGGAATGTCGAAAGCGAAGCAGGCGGGAAATCACCTCGCCACCCGCGCGAAAGTCACTCCGGAGCAGGAATTTCACTACCCGTTGGGGCGTACCCGGATACCGCCGGTTCGCGTAGCGTGGACATAACTGGGAAAACGACGAATTCCGGACGCGTCGATGGGGAGATGCGCGCTGCCCGGAATCGCGGAGCACGACGCACCTGACCGGCCGCACGGCCGCTCCTAATCGCGGCGAGAACACCCCTGCGAAAGCGGCTCCCGTCCGGCGGGGAATACCGCGGAGTGCTCGTTGCACTGCGCGGCCGCATCGTGCGAATTCGATGTGCCATGCCGATTCGGAGGAGGAAAGGTGCGGACCAGCGTTTCCGGCGACGAAGCCACGCGGAATCCGATCGTGCTCATCGCGCACGGCGTCCCCGCCTACCGGTGCGGCCTCGCCCTCGGCTTGCGGAACTCCGCGCCCGACGCGTTCGAGGTGCGCGAGTCGACCCCGGCGGACGCGGCCGAGCGCACCGGCTGGGACGCCTGCCTCGTCGAAGTGCCGTGCCGCGACCTCGCCGCCCTCGCCGCGCTCCGCCGCGCCCGGCCGGACGGCGTGCTGATCGCGCTGCTCGACGCGGCCGGGCCGGACGACTACCGGGCCGCGCTGCGCCTCGGCGCCGACAGCGCCGCCGCCCAGGACGCCGACCTCGACGAGATCATCTCGGTGCTGCGGCTGGCGTTGCGCGGCGACGTGCTGCTGCCGCGCGGCGTCGCCCGCGCCCTGTGCACCGGGCCGAGCCGCCCACCCGGCGCGGTGCAGCTCACCGGCGTCGACCGCGACCTGCTCACCCGGCTCGCCATGGGCAACCCCGTCGCCGACATCGCCAAGTCCACCGGTTATTCCGAACGGCAGATGTACCGGCTGGTGCGGGAGATCTACCACCGGCTCGGGTCCCGCAACCGCAGCGAAGCGATCGCCACCGCCACCCGGTGGGGACTGATCACCGGCGAGGACGCCGACCACCCCGAACCGGAACCCGCGCCCCGGCCACCACCGTGCGGCAGCAGGCGCTGAACCGAACGCGCGGACACCGGCACCGGAGAGCCGGCATCCGCCCCACGGCGGATCCGGCGGCCACGCCGCGACCGGGTACCGCTCACCGGAACCCGCGCACCCGCAGGAAGAAGGAGCCCCGTGCTACAAGCATTCCGGTCCACCCGGCGCAGCGAGGACTCGGACGACGACGAGATCCCCGAACCGGACCAGGCGGCCGAACCGGGCCGCCGCGTCGGCGTCCGCGACCTCGTCCAGGTCGCGCGCGGGCACCAGCGCGCGATCGCGCTCGCCCTGGTGCTCTCCCTGCTGGGCGCCGCGCTCGGCCTGGTGCAGCCGCTGCTGGCCGGGCGCGCCATCGACTCGTTCTCCCGGCAGCAGCCGTACCTGCCGCTGATCGGGCTGCTGGCCGTGGTGTTCCTCAGCGAAGCGGTGATCACCGCGCTCGGCGCCTACGCGCTGGAGCGCTCCGGCGAGGGCATCGTGCTGGGGCTGCGGCAGCGCGTGGTGCGCACCCTGCTGCGGCTGCCGATGCGCGGCTACGAGCAGCGCCGCCTCGGCGACCTGCTCTCCCGCACCACCAGCGACACCACCCTGCTGCGCGACACCCTCGCCTACGACCTGTCCGAGGTCGTCGTCGGCGTGTTCGTGGTGGTCGGCGGCACCGCCATGATGATCTGGCTGGACGCCGCCATGTTCCTCATCGTGCTGGCCATCATCGGCACCATCGGGGCGCTGACCACGTTGCTGCTCACCGGGATCCGCCGGTCCGTGGAGGACGCGCAGGACAGCCTCGGCGGCATGACCGCGGAACTGGAGCGGGCGCTCTCGGCGATCCGCACCGTGCGGGTGCTGCGCGCCGAAGACCGCGAGCAGGACCGCATCGGCGGCCTGGCGCAGCAGGTGTACCGGCAGAACCTCGGCGCGGCCAGGCGGGACGCGGTGGTGAACCCGGCGATGACGCTGGCCATGCACGCCTCGTTGATCGCGGTGCTCGTCGTCGGCGGCATCCGCGTGGTCAGCGGCGCTTCCTCGCTCGCCGACCTGGTCGGATTCCTGCTGTACGTCACCTACATCGCCGCACCGATGGCGAACATCTTCGACGTGCTCGCCACCCTGCAGCGCGGGATGGCCGCGCTGCAACGGGTCGACGACGTCACCCGGATGCCGGTCGAGGAGGACCGCGCGCCGATCACCGCGGTGCCGCGCGAACCGGCCGCCTCCGACGTGCCCGCGGTGGAACTGCGCGACGTGTGGTTCGGCTACGAACCGGACCGGCCGGTGCTGCGCGGCGTCTCGTTCGCGGTGCCGCGCCACACGCACACCGCGCTGGTCGGGCCGTCCGGAGCCGGCAAGTCCACGATCTTCGCGCTGCTGGCCCGGTTCTACGACCAGGACCGCGGGAAGATCCTGCTCGACGGCCGCGACACCCGGGAGCTGAGCCGCACCGACTGCCGCGCGCGGCTCAGCCTCGTCGAGCAGCACTGCCCGATCATGCACGGCACGCTCGGCGAGAACATCGCCTACGGCCGACCCGACGCCGAATCCGGGGAAATCGAGCGGGTCGTGGCGCTGGCCGCGCTGGAACCACTCGTGCGACGGCTGCCGCACGGCCTCGACACCCCCGTCGGCGACCACGGCGACCTGCTCTCCGGCGGAGAACGGCAGCGCGTCGCGCTCGCCAGGGCGCTGCTGCCCCGGCCTCGGCTGCTGCTGCTGGACGAACCGACCTCGCAGCTCGACAGCGCGAACGAGGCGGCGCTGACCGAGACCATCGCGAAGGTCTCCGCCGAATGCACGCTGCTCGTCATCGCGCACCGGCCGTCCACCATCCGGTCCGCGGATTCGGTGGTGGCGCTGGAATCGGGCGAGATCGCGGAGAACAGCACCGTGCGACCCGGGTGATCCGACGCCGGTCCGCCGCGGTCCGCCGCGGTCCGCCCGCTCCACCCGATCCGTGCCGCCTTCCGAACTTCCGATCCGCTCGATCCGCCAGCCTCGCCGGATCCGTCCGGCGAGGCTTTTCGCGCGCCCGGCGAGAATCGGATGCGGCGAATGGCGAAAAACCACCCGAACGAGATCAGCACGGACGCTCTACGACACTGACCAGACGGAATATCCACCCCCGACGACAGCGCGCGGCAGTTCCTCGGCAGCCTTTTCCCGGCCCGCGACATGGTTTCCCACCCCGCCCCGCGGATAACATCGGAATGCGTTGATCAGCGTGCACCACACCGAATCCGGGCAACACCGATTCCCAGGAGTGGCCATGTATTCCAAGCCCACCATCCTCAAGGTCGGCGAGTTCCAGAAGCTGACCCAGCACAGCCGTCCGGTGCGCAAGGACAAGGGACACCGCCGTCGGCCGCGGCACATCCTGCTCTGAGCAGCGGGGGCGAGCCGTGCGCACTGCGGCTCGCGCCACCCCTCGTCGACCCGGCTGGAGGCGCGCATCCCATGAACGGCGGCAACCCATGAACGGCGAATGGCTCGTGGTCCTGCCCGACCACCCCGAATCCGCCTCGATAGCCGACTCCCTGCGCCCGGCCCGCCGGGTGCAGCACCACTCGGGGCTGCCCTGGCTGGTCGGCGACTGGAATCCCGCGGACCTGCGGGTCGGCTCGGCGGGCGGCAGCAGGGTCGCGGCGCTCGGCGTGTGCGCGGCCGACACCGCGGAGCTGGACCGGATCGCACGGCGCGCCGGCTCGGTCACCGACCTGGACCGGACCACGTTCGACGTCCCCGGCTGCTACCACCTGTTCGCCTCCGTCCGCGGCAAGGTCCGCGCGCAGGGCACCCTCTCCGGGCTGCGCAAGCTGATGCACACCCGGATCGGCGGGGTGACCGCCGCCGCCACCAGGGCCGACGTGCTCGGCCCGCTCGCCGGATCCACTGTGGACCCGCAGCGGCTGCTGCTGCGGCTGCTGCTCTCGGAGGTCGCGCTGCACACCGTGCACGCGCCGCTGTGGGCCGGGGTGCAGGCGGTCGACGAGGACGACTGCCTGGTGCTCGACGAACGCGGCCGCCCCCGGGCGCACCGCCGCTGGACACCGCCACCGGCCGAACTCCCGCTGGCCGAGGCCGCCGTCGGACTGCGCGACGCGCTGGATCGGGCGGTGCGAGCGCGCACCGGATCGGGGCTGGTGCTCAGCAGCGACCTCTCCGGTGGGCTGGACTCCACGACGCTGTGCTTCCTCGCCGCCCGCGAGGACCGGCCGCTGACGACGCTGACGACGCTGGCCGCAGACCTCGGCGACGACGACCCGGAATGGGCCGACCTGGCCGCCGAATCACTGCCCCGCATCAACCGGCTGCAGTACGAGTTCGGCGAGCTGCCCACGCACTACGAAGACCTGCTGGAACCCGGGCTGCCGTGGGACGAACCGTTCCCCGGCATCGAGGACCGCCGGACCTACCGGGCGCTGGCGGCGGAGCTCGGCGCGGCCGGATCGGAACTGCACCTCAGCGGCGACGGCGGGGACGAGGTGCTGCCCGGCGGATCGGCCGGGGTGTTCGACTTCCTGCTCCGCCACCCGTGGACCGCGTTCGCCCAGCTGCGCGGTTACCGCGCGCTGGAGCACTGGACGTGGGCCGACATCGCGCGGATGGCGTGGGAACAGCGGCGCACCTACCCGGCGTGGCTGGCGGACCGGGCGCGCACCGTGATCGCGTCCCCGCTGGACGACGAAGGGGCCTCGGCGCTGCTGCAGCTGCCGCCGTGGGCGACGCCGGACGCGGTGGACGCGGTGCGGGACCTGCTGATCGCCGAAGCCGAGTCGGCGCGGGACGTGCCGTGGACCGAACACCACACGACCTGGGGCATCCGGCAGTGCGCCGGGCTGGTGCGCGGCACCGTGCCCGTCTACGCCGCAGGAGGCGTCCGGTTGTCCTCGCCGTACTTGGACGACGCCGTGATCGCCGCCTGCGCCGCGGCCCGGCCGCACGAACGCCGCTCGCCGTGGCGGTACAAGCCGCTGCTGGTGGAGGCGATGCGCGGGCTCGTCCCGGAACGATCGCTGCGGCGGTCCACGAAGGCGGAGGGCTCCAACCTGGAGCACAGCGGTATCCGGCGGAACGTCGCCGCGCTCGCCGCCCTGTGCGAGGACTCCCGGCTGGCCGCGCTCGGCCTGATCGACGCCGACCGGCTGCGGTCGGTGTGCACCGGCCTGCAGCTGCGGCTGTTCACCCCGTACGCGATGTCCACGACGTTCGGCTGCGAGCGCTGGCTGCGCGATCTCGAAGCGGAGACCGCACCGGAGCTCGTCGAGCAGGAGGTGTCCTGATGGGAGTGCGGTTGCACCACGAGGTGTCGCTGGCGGGCACCGACGAAGGATCGGTGCTGCTGGACCAGCGGTCCGGGGAGTACTGGCAGCTCAACGGATCCGCGGCGACCGCGCTGCGGATGCTGCTCGACGGCGCCGGGGAGCACGAGGTCGCGGCGGCGCTGGTCGCCGACAGCCCACCCGGTGACGTCGGCCTGGACGAGGCGCTGCGCGATGTGCGCGAACTGACCGAACAACTGGCGGCGGCCCGGTTGGCGGTGCGCTCGTGAGCACCCCCGAAGCGCTGTTCCGCAGCGCCGCCCGCCCGCCGCTGCGGGACCGGCTGGCGGCACGGTTCGCCGTCGTCGTCGCGCTGGGCCTGTCCCGGCTGCCGCCGCGCCGGATTCGCGCGGTGCTAACGGTGATCCGCGGCCGGGCTCGGCCAGCCGAGCACGATCGAGCACTCGCGATCCGGCAGGCCGTGGTGGCGGTGAGCCTGACCTGCGCCGGCAAGGGCTGCCTGCCGCGGTCGATCGCCATCGCCCTGCTGTGCCGCTGCCGCGGGCAGTGGCCGACCTGGCGGGTGGGGGCGCGCACCGACCCGTTCGGCGCGCACGCCTGGGTGGAGGCCGACGACATCGCGGTCGGCGAGAACGCGAGCATCGACTCGTTCCACCCTCTGCTGACCGTGCCGCCGCTCGCGCGGTGAACTCTCCGGACGTGCGCCGGTGCCCCGACCGCTGCTTCCCGCCGCCCTCGGTCAGCGTCGCTCCGGATCGAGCCTGGTCGCGAGGTAACCGGTGAGCAGCGCGGTGATCTCCTCCACCGCGTCCTCCCGGTCCACCTCGGGCGGGTCCAGCACGTAGCTGATCGCCAGGTTCTCCACGGTCCGCACCAGCACCCAGGCCACCGCGTCGGCCCGGGCACCGCCGGGGAGGTACCCCAGCAGGGCGGTGGTGACGAGCTCGTCGATGCGGTGCTTGAAGTCGGCGCGGCGGGTGTCGGCGTTCGGCGGCAGCTGCTCGTAGAGCACCCGCAGCAGGCCCGCGTTCTCCTCGAACGCGGTGATGAGCGCGAGCACGTTGCCGCGCACCGCGTCCGGCAGCGAGCCGCCCGCGAGGTTGGCGACGAACGCGCGCGAAATGCGAGTGCGCAGCCGGTCGGCGCAGCGGTCCACGACCTCGCCGAGCAGCACGTGCTTGTCCGGGAAGTACTGGTACAGCGACCCAGGGCTGATGCCCGCCGCCGCGGCGATGCGCCCGGTGCTCGCCCGGTCGTAGCCGTGCTCCAGCAGCACCTCGTACCCGGCGTCGAGGATGCGCCGCACCATCGCGCGGGAGCGCTCCTGGCTGGGCTCGCGCCGCATCGGACGCCGGGTTCGAGCGGCCACGGGCACCTCCGGAAACGCGAATTGAACGCGAATGAATCTTCGTGTCAGCATCATCGGCATGACCTCACCTGTGACGCAACGCACTCCCGGGGCGGTGTACCCGGACCGGTTCTTCGGCGCCCCGGAGCGCTCCCGGCGGATCGGGCGGGTGCTGCGGCTGGCCGCCCGGGTGGACGAGCTCGACGAGGAGCTGGTGGACCGCATCGGGCGGCGGATGTTCACCCGCGACGAGCCCGGGGCGCGGCTGGTGCGCGCGATGGGCCGCGAGGTCCCCGCCGAGCAGCGGGTGACGATGGCGCAGTTCGCCCGTGCGCTGGACGACGGGGTGCCGCCGGACGCGCCTGCGGCGTTGCGCGAGTTCTTCGCCGTGGTGGAGCGGACCCCCGACTGGGTCGATCCCGACCTGGTGGAGCGCGGGGCGCGCGCCATCCGCCGGATGGGGCGCAACGTGGACGACGTGCTGCTGCAGCTGTCGCTGATCGGCGGCTACCGGTTCGGCGGCCCACCGGACCTGCTGGTGGCGACCGGCGGGCTGACCGGCGCGACCGCGATGCGCCGGCTCGGCGAGACGAAGAAGTGGGCGCTGGCCACCAGCCGCCCCGGCGGAATGCGCCGCGACGGCGAGGGATTCCGGCTGACCGTGCACGTCCGCGCCATGCACGCGTTGATCAACCACCGCTTCGAGACGAACGGGCGGTGGGACGTGCAGCGCTGGGGGCTGCCGATCAACCAGGCCGACCAGGCGGCGACGCTGGGACTGTTCAACGGCACGCTGCTGCTGGGGGTGCGGGCGCTCGGCTGGCTGGTCACCCCGGCGGAATCGCGGGCGATCATGCACGCCTGGAAGTACGTGGGCTGGCTGCTGGGCGTGGACGAGGACTTCCTGTTCGACACCGAACGCGAGCAGAACCGGTTCAACTACCACGTGCTGCGCGTGCAGGACGACGTGACACCGGCCGGCGCGGCGCTGTCCGGTGCGCTGGTCGACGGCCAGCCGACGCTGGGGCGCGGTCCGCTGGCCGGGCGGTACGCGCGGCTTCGGCTGCTGAGCATGCTGCGCTTCTTCCTCGGCAAGCAGGGCCTGCGGGACCTGGCGCTGCCGGTGACGCCGAGCTGGGCGATTCCCCCGATCTGGGCGGCGAACCTGGTGAAGTCGGGGCTCGTCGCGCGCAGCCGGCGCGGGCGCCGCCACCTGGAACGGGCCGGGGACCGCTTCGCCGACCGGGACCTGCGGCGCACCTTCGCCGGCGCCCGGCCCGAGATCGGCGCGCTGCCCGGCTGACCCGGCGCCCCCACCGCCCGATCGTCGCTCAGGACCGGACTACCAGCGGCGGAGGTGGTCGCGGAGCCTCCGGGCCGTGCGAGCCATCAAGAACTCGGCCTCCGGCTGGGTGGCGGCGGGCACCCGGGACTCGGTGAGCGCGGCGATCGCGAACCGGTGCCCGTCGTCGTGCTCGACGACGCCGACCTCGTGCCGCAGGTTCAGCAGCGTGCCCGTCTTCGACGACCACGTGGTCGCGTCCGAGCTGAAGTCCGGGGCCAGCCGGTGCCGCAGCAGGTTCGCGCCCAGCAGCTCCCGCGTCCGCTCGGCGACCGGTTCGGCGATGCGGTCGGGCCGCCACAACTCCTGCAGCAGGTCCACGAAATCCCGTGCCGACCCGGAATTCGCGCGCGTCACGTCGAGCTGCGCGAGCGGATGCCCGCGATCCGCGGTGCGGGCGCCGATGGCCAGCGCGTGGGCCAGGTGCACGTCGGCGGCGGCGAAGCGCTCGGCGGGCGTCTCCGACAGGTCGCCGACCAGGTGGCGGGCGGTGATGCCGCGCAGCCCCCACTCCCGCAGCATCCGGGTGACCTCGGCCGGCGAGGTGAGCGCGAACAGCGCGTCGGCCGCCACGTTGTCGCTGAGCGCCACCGCCAGGTACATCAGGTCGTCCAGCGCCACCCGCGCCGGATGCCGGAACCGGCTCAGCCCGGTCGGTCCGGGCGTGGTGATGGCCCCGGGCCGCACCAGCACCTCGGCGGCGCCGTCCAGTTCGCCGCGGCGGACGCGTTCCAGGGTCGCCGCCACCAGCGGGATCTTGATCAGGGAGGCGACGGGGTGGGCGACGTCCGGTTCGATGCCGATCTCGCGCCCGGAATCGAGGTCCCGCACCAGGAACGAGCCGCGCAGCCCGCCGTCGTCGAGTTCGGCGAGCAGTTCGCCGATCAGTGCTTCCGCGTTCACCCGTTCTCCAGTCCGGTTCCGTCCACCGCGCCGAGGCAGCAGGCGACGTCCGCCCGCAGCGCCGTCCGCAGCAGGTCCGCGTCGTACCCGGCCTCCGCGGTGATCCCGTAGCCGCGCGCCAGCGGCAGTTCCGCGACCGGGTGCCACAAGAACCCGAACTCGACGGCCTGCTCGGCCGAGCACAGCAGCAGGTCCGCCGATCCGAGCGCCTCGGCGGCGCCCGCGCTCAGCGACTCTGCCACAGCGACCTGCGCGGGCCGGAGCCCCACCGCGTCGCGCACCCGCAACAACCGGTCCCGCACGTGCGGCACGTCGTCCTCCGGCTGGATCCACACCCGGCGCCGCGGCGAGCGCTCGGCGCGGCCGGCGCGCAACGAATCCAGGTGCACCGGCCCGCGGTGCCGCTCGGTCGTACCGGCGACGCCGAGCGGCACCGACCACTCGGCCTCGTCCGCGGGCACCGCCACCAGCGCGGCCCGCACGTCGAGGGTGCGCACCAGGTCCACCCGTTCGGCCGGGTCGGCGCGCCGGAACTCCAGGAACAGCTCGTGGGTGCGCGCCGCCGCGTCCAGCTCGGCCAGCGCGCGGGTGGTGCAGGTCGCGGGCACCGCCAGCCGCACCGGGCGCAGCCGGGCCCGCTTCGCGTCCTGCTCCAGGGCGTCGGCCGAGCGCACCAGCTGCCGGGCCCGCGGCAGCAGGTCCCGGCCGAACGGGGTCAGCAGCACGCGCCGCGCCGAGCGGTCGAACAGCCGCTCCCCGAGATGCCGCTCCAGCGCGGTGATGCGGCGGCTCGCCACCGGTTGCGGGATGCCCGCGGCGGCCGAACCGCCGGTGAAGCTGCCCACTTCGCTGACGCTGACGAACGCCCGGCACCCACCCACCAAGTCCACGACCGCAGTGTATGCCGGATCCGCATGAGAACCTCGGTTTCCGTCTTGGACAGCATGGCCGCGGAGTGGTGAGACTGGTCGCGCCGACGGCCGCACCGGCTCGTCGGGCAGTGACGAAAGGGAAGACCCGTGCTCAAGCAGCGTTTCCACCAGGTCGCGGTCGCCGCGCTGGCCGCGCTCACCCTCACGGGGTGCACCGGCGGCGTGAGCGCCGCGCCCGCCACCTCGGCCGCCACTCCCCCCGCGTCCGCCGCCACCGCGCGGCAGGCCGAGTTCGACGAGCTGGAGCGGCGGTTCGACGCGCGCCTCGGGGTGTACGCGCTGGACACCGGGACCGGCCGGGAGGTCGTGCACCGCGCCGACGAGCGGTTCGCGTTCGCCTCCACGCACAAGGCGCTGTCCTCCGGCGAGGTGCTGCGGCGCAACTCCCCCGCCGACCTGGACCGCCGCATCACCTACTCGCAGGCCGACCTGGTCGAGAACTCGCCGGTCACCGAGCAGCACGTGGCCGACGGCCTCACCCTGCGCGAGGTGATCGACGCCGCGATCCGCTACAGCGACAACACCGCGGCGAACCTGCTGTTCCGCGAACTCGGCGGACCGGCCGAGTTCACCGCCGCGCTGCGCGGGCTGGGCGACACCACGACCCGCTCGGACCGGACCGAGACCGACCTGAACCGGACCTCCCCCGGCGACCCGCGGGACACCAGCACGCCGCGCGCGCTCGCCGCGAGCCTGCGCGCCTACACCACCGGGGACGTGCTGGCGCCGGAGCAGCGGGCGCTGCTCAACGAGATGATGGGCGCCAACACGCTCACCACCGACCTCATCCCGGCCGGGGTGCCCGCGGGCTGGCGCGTCGGCGACAAGTCCGGTGCCGCGGACCACGGCACCCGCAACGACATCGCGGTGATCCACCCGCCGAACCGGGCGCCGATCATGCTGTCGGTGCTGTCGGACCGCGCGGCGGTGGACGCCGACTACGACGACGCGCTGATCGTCGAAGCCACGAAGATCGCAGTGAACGCCCTGGGCTGACCAAGTCCGAAGTGGACGACCGCAGCAGAACGCTCCCCCCACCACCAGGCGGAGGGAGCGTTCCCAACCCAAAGAAAAACCAGCCGCTACCAGGCCCCATCGTCCTTCCTGTCAGCGGCGAAGCCGCTGAGCAAACGACCACCTGAGACACCGGCACCGCCGCGGGTTCTCAGCGGGATTCTCGCTGCGGGATCTTTTTCCCGAGTGGCTCCGCCACGAGGGAAAAAGCTGTCCTCGCGAGAATCCCGCTGAGGTTCCGCCACCCACCCCCTCCGAAGAAGGAGCCGGAAAACCTCAGCCGGCGAGTTCACGCAGGCGCGGTGCTACGTCTGCTCCGAACGTCTCCAAGAACCGCGTCTGATCCGATCCCGGCGCGTGGAACACCAGGTGGTCGAAACCGGCGTCCAGGTAGGCCTTCACCTCGGCGAGCACTTCTTCCGGATCGGAGGCCACGATCCAGCGGGTCGCGACCTGCTCGATCGGCAGTTCCTCGCCAGCCTTCTCCATCTCCTCCGGATCCGCCAGGCTGTGCTTGACCTCGGCGGGCAGCGACAGCGGCGCCCAGAACCGGGTGTTCTGCAGGGCGCGCTCGCGATCCGGGTCGTAGGAGAGCTTGATCTCGATCATCTTCTCCATGTCGGCGGCGTTCTTGCCGCCGGCCTCCGCACCGGCCTCCACCGCGGGCAGCAGCTTGTCGGTGTAGAGCTCCATGCCCTTGCCGCTGGTGCAGATGAAGCCGTCGCCGACGCGGCCCGCGTACTTGGCGACCATCGGCCCGCCCGCGGCCACGTAGATCGGCACCCCGCCTTCGGGGCGGTCGTAGATGGTGGCGTTGGAGGTGCGGTAGTACTCGCCCTCGTAGCTGACCCGGTCCTCCCGCCACAGGGTGCGGATGAGGTCGATGGCCTCGCGGAAGCGGCGGAACCGCTCCTTGAACTCGGGCCACTCGCGGGCGGTCACCGCGGTCTCGTTCAGCGCCTCACCGGTGCCGACGCCGAGCATGACCCGGCCCGGGTACAGCGACCCGAGCGTGCCGAACGCCTGCGCCACCACGGCGGGCTCGTAGCGGAACGTCGGGGTGAGCACGCTGGTGCCCAGCTGGACGCGCGAGGTGCGCTCGCCGACGGCGCTCATCCAGGACAGGGCGAACGGCGCGTGGCCCTGGTTGTGCCGCCACGGCTGGAAGTGGTCGGAGACCATCACGCTGTCCAGGCCGTTCTCCTCGGCCTGCACCGCGAACTCCACCAGATCGCGCGGGGCGAACTGCTCGGCGGAGGCCTTGTACCCGATCTTGATGCTCATGCTGGTTCGCTTACCTCACCCATCGCCACGGTCACGGGAACTTCGTGGCACTCGTCGTTGAACGCCGCGGGTCGGAGCGCCGTCGCGCGGGTCCTCGCAGCGCCGTGCGGGCGCGACGACCTCGAACGCGTCGGGACCGGCGCCGACCGGTCCGCTGCGGCGGACCTCCGGCGCGGATCGGTCGATGCGGCACGACACCGACCACATCACTCCGCAACCGCTTCGCCGCGCACCCTATTCCGCGCGGGTCCGGGCGTGGCGGCCACCAGGGCTCCGGCCGTCCGGGCGGCGCGCGGGGGTGCCGCGGTTCGGTCGACGGGCGGGAACCGGGTCATGGTGGCCTTTCAGCGGCGCCGGATGCGCTTGTTCGGACAGTCCCACAGGGTGTCACGAGCGGCGGCGCGCCCGGGCGGCGAGCACGGCCGCGTGCTGTGGAACCGATCACAGCGCCGCCGCGGTGCTCACCGTCCGCGCTCGCGCGACGACGGCGGGTGCGGCACCGGCACCCGTTGCGGTGGAACGGATCCGCTCCGCGACCGGATGGCCGGCGGCTCCTCCGCGCGGACCGCGGTGCCCGGCGCGCGGCCGAGCACCGCGGTCGTACCGGCGCGAGGCACCGGAGGGGCCGCCGGCATCCCCGGCCCGGCCCGAGCGCGCGGGACGAGCCGAGCTCCCGGGCTCAGCGGTACCGGGGAAGCCGCCGAGCCAGCACGATCCCGAGCACCGTGAGCACCCCGCACAGCACCAGGGTCAACGACAGCGGCACCGAGGAACCGCCGGACGAACCGACCAGTGCCAGCGCGCCGATCGGCAGCAGCCCGCCCGCGACGGCCGTGCCGAACGAGATGCACAGCCCGGTGCCGGTGTAGCGGGCGTCCACCGGGAACAACTCGGACAGCAGCGAGGGCACCGCACCGTTGAACGCCGCGTAGCAGAGCGTGCCGACGAGCATCGCCAGCAGCATCGCGCCGAACCCGCCGCCGTCGATCAGCCAGAATGCCGGGAAGGCCCACAGCACCAGCACGATCCCGGACCCCGCGGTGAGCCGTTCCCGGCCCCACCGGTCCGCGTGCACCGCGAACACCACCGTCAGCACGACCAGCAGCAGCGAGGCGAGCACCAGGCCCAGCTGCACGTCCACCGCGCTGAGCGCGGGCACGTACTGCTTCGTGTACGCCACCAGCCCGGTCATCAGCACGTACAGGAAGGAGCAGGACGCCGACCACATCAGCGATCCGGCCAGCAGCGCGAGCCCGTGGTCGCGGAACACCGCGCGCACCGTGGGCCGGGCGCTGCGCTGCCCGCTCTCCCGCTCGGCGAGTTCCGCGAGGAACGCGGGGGTCTCCTCCAGGCGCCTGCGCAGCACCAGGCCGAGCGCGATGAGCAGCGCGCTGGCCAGGAACGGCAGCCGCCACGCCCAGGACAGGAACGCGTCCTCGCTGACCCACAGGTTCACCACCAGGATCACCGAGCTGGCCAGCCCGATGCCGAGCACCGTGCCCAGCTGCACGAACGCGCCGTAGAGCGACTTCCGCTTCGCCGGGGCGTGTTCGACGGCGACGAGCACCGCCCCGCCCCACTCGCCGCCGACGGCGAGGCCCTGCAGCAGGCGGCAGACGACCAGCAGCACCGGCGCCCAGAACCCGGCGACCGCGAACGGCGGCAGCAGTCCGATGGCGACGGTCGAACCGCCCATCACGAGCATCGAGGTCAGCAGCGCGGTGCGCCTGCCGCGGCTGTCGCCGAGCTTGCCGAACAGCAGCGCGCCCAACGGGCGCATCCCGAACGCGACGGCGTGCGTGGCGAGCGCGGCGAGCGTGCCCATCCACGGGGAGGCGCCGGGGAAGAACAGCGGCCCGAACACCAACGCCGCCATGAAGGAGTAGATGATGAAATCGAAGATCTCGATGAGCGTGCCGAGCAACGACGAGCCGGCGATGCGGGCCGCCGACAGCGGACGTCCTGCGGTGGCGGGTCTGTTCGCGCACGCGGGTTCCGCGGCCGTTCCGGACATGGGGGTACCGCCTAGGGGTGAGGGGTGGGGAGGGTCAGGCCGCGCGCAGGGCTTCGGCGTAGTCGGCCGCGCCGCCCGCGCCGCCGATCGCCAGCACCCCGTCCATCGTGGACCGGGCGTCGCCCCCGAGGTTGTCGGCGAACTTCGCGCGAATGTCCGCATCGGACAGCGGGCGTTCGGTGTGGCCGCGGTTGACGTCCTCGCGGCGGTGCAGCCTGCGTCCGCCGGTGAGCACGATCTCCACTTCGGCCGAATAGGCCTGCGGGAAGCGGCTGTTCGGATCGTCGGCGATCTCCACGCGCTGCGCGAGGCGCAGGATCTCCTGGTCCGCCAACGCTTCGTCGGTGAACTCGGCGAGGGTGAGCCGGTCGCGGGCCAGGCAGGCCCCGGCGATGAACGGGAGGCTGAACTTGGCGTCGTAGTCGTCCTGCGGAGCGCGCTTGCGCTCGATCGGCTCGCACACGGCGGCGGCGGGCGTCTCGTGGATGTGGCAGCGCACCACGTCGACCTCGGCGGCGCTGAAGCCCTCGGCCTGCTTCAGGTGCAGGATCGCGTCGGCGAACGCGTGGGTGAAGTGGCAGCTCGGGTACGGCTTCACCGCGGTGGCCAGCAGTTCCCAGCGTTCGCCGAGCCCGTCGAGCGCTTCGGTGGCGTCCCAGCCGTCCGGGCCGAGGTGCGTGGCGTAGAGCCCGTATCGCCCCTCGTAGACCTGCTCGGGCCCGGGCCAGCCGACGGCGGCGAAGGAGGCGGCGGTGAGCGCGCTGGTCGCCGCCCACCCGGGGTGCAGCCGCTTGGTCCACGCGCCGTCGGCGAGGAATTCCAAGATGCCCGAGGCCATCGAGCCGACGATCCGCTGCGCTTCGGCGATGCCGTCGGCGTCCAGCCCGGCCAGCTTCCCCGCGCTCACCGCGGACCCGAAGGCCCCGGCGAGTCCGGTGGGGTGGAAGCCGCCCGCGTGGAAACCGCCGTGCGCGACGGTGCCCACCCGCGCGGTGATCTCGATGCCGAGGACGTAGGCCAGCAGCAGGTCCTCGGCGGAGCGCCGGTGCTTGAGGGCGGCGGCGATGCTCACCGGCAGCGCGCTCGCCGAGACGTGGGTGACCGCGGGCAGGTGCGTGTCGTCGAAGTCGAGGCCGTGCACCAGAACCGCGTTGAGCAGGGCGGCTTCGCGCAGGGCGAGCCGGTCCGGGAGCCCGATGACCGGCTGGTCGCCGGGACCGAGTTCGGCGGCGGCGCGCCGGGCGCGCCGGGTGAACTCCTCGTCGACCGCGGCCAAGGCGACGCCGACGGAGTCGAGCGCGAGGTGCCGTGCGCGGCGCAGCACTTCGTCGGGTACGTCCCGCAGCGTGGTGCGCGCGGCGAATTCCCCGAGCACGTCCGCGATGGCAGGCATGGGCGCCTCCTCGGCCTCGTCATTGATGACCCGGCGGATGCGCGGCCGCATCCGGCCCGCACAGTGTGCAACCACCCACCGCGCCACCACAAGACAAAAGTCTGACGTTTTCGCCGAGGCGGTTCGAGGAGTCCTCGGAGGACTAGTCCTCCATGCGTTCGTAGAGGGGCTTGAGGCCCAGGAGGTGTTCGCGCACCAGGGTTTCGGCGATGTCGGCCTCGCCACCGGCGACCGCCTCGTAGATCTTCACGTGGTCCTCGTCGATGCCGTCCCAGGCCGGGCGCGAGATCCGGTCCCGGTGCATCCGGCCGCGCAGCACCGCGTTGATCGGGCTGCACATCACGTGCAGCAGCGGGTTGCCGCTGATCGACACCAGCGTGGTGTGGAAGTCCCAGTGCACGGTGAAGCCTTCGTCCGGATCGAGGTGCCCGGTGCCCTCGACGGTCCGGCGCAGTTCCGCGAGGCCGTCCTCGTCCGCGCGCTCGGCGGCCAGGCGCGCCGCGTGCGGCTCCAGCAGCAGCCGCGCCTCGATCAGGTTGTCCACCGACATGCCGCGCGAGTTGACCAGCAATCCGAGGCTGCCGCCGAGGTTGTCGGCGATGCGCCCGGCATCCGGGGCGGCCACGAAGCTGCCGCCGGTGACGCCGCGAGTGGTGTCGATCAGGTGCTGGCTGGCGAGCTGGCGCAGCGCCTCGCGCACGGTGCTGCGGCTGACGCCGAACATGCTCCCGAGCTCGGTCTCGCTGGGCAGCCGCGACCCGGAGGGCAGCGCGCCGCTGACGATCTGGTCGCGCAGCTGCTCGGCGACCTGCCGGTACGCCGCCTGCACCGGGCGCACCCGCAGCTTCGCGGATTCGCCGCCTCCTGGCCGGGTGGCCGCCATGATGCCTCGCTCCTCCTCGCGCCGGACCGGGTTCCGGCCGCTCCCGGTCAGCGTACGGGACCGCACCGGACCGGCCGGAACACTGGGAACTCAATTGTCTGACGTATTGCGCGGCGGCGCTCGGCGGCCGCATACTCCGAGGCGTTCCCGGCGCGGCGGCCGACCCCCGGACCGCGTCCGCGACAGGCACGAACAGGAGGTGCGGCGGTGGCCGTGCACGGAGGTCAGCAAGGGCGCTACTTCGAGGACTTCGTCGTCGGAGACATCTACCGGCACCCGCTGGGGCGCACCATCAGCGAGGCGGACAACACCTGGTTCACCCTGCTCACGATGAACACGCACCCGGCGCACTTCGACGCGCACTACGCGTCGAAGACGCCGTTCGAGAAGGTGCTGGTCAACTCGGGCCTGACCATCGCGATGCTGCTGGGCCAGAGCGTCAGCGACATCAGCCAGCGGGCGGTGGCGAACCTGGCGATGAACAACATCCAGCTCACCCACCCCGTCTACGTCGGCGACACCCTCTACGGGGAGTCGATCTGCACCGGCAAGCGGGAATCGAAGTCGCGCCCGTACGCGGGCCTGGTCAACGTGCACACCCGCGCGCTCAACGCCGAGGGCGACGAGTGCCTGTCGTTCGACCGCACCGTGCTGATCTACAAGCGGGACCAGGCCGAGGCCATCGACTCCTTCCCCACCGCCAAGAACGGCCCGCTGTCGCTGGACGACGACGGAGGTGCGCGGTGAACCGGCTGCCGCTGGCCGACGTGCGGATCCTCGCCGTCGAGCAGTACGGGGCGGGGCCGTTCGGCTCGGTGCACCTGGCCGACCTGGGCGCGGAGGTCATCAAGATCGAGGACCCGCGGTTCGGCGGCGACGTCGGCCGCCTGACCCCGCCGTACGCCGAGGACGGCGATTCGCTGTTCTTCGAGGCGTTCAACCGCAACAAGCGCTCCGTCGTGCTCGACCTCACCAGCCCCGCCGGCCGCGAGGTCTTCGAGAAGCTGGTGGGCGTCAGCGACGCGGTGTACTCGAACCTGCGCGGTGACGTGCCCGCGAAGATGGGCATCCGCTACGACGACCTCAAGCACCTGAACCCGGCGATCGTGTGCTGCTCGCTGTCCGGCTACGGCATGACCGGGCCGCGCGCGAAGCAACCCGGCTACGACTACATGCTGCAGGGCCTGGCCGGCTGGATGTCGGTGACCGGCGAGCCGGACGGGCCGCCCACCAAGTCCGGACTGTCCATGGTGGACTACTCGGGCGGCCTGGTGGCCGCGATCTCGCTGCTGTCGGCGATCCACGGCGCGCGGCGCGACGGCGTCGGCTTGGACTGCGACGTGAGCCTGTACGACACGGCGATCGGCATGCTCACCTACCTCGCCACCTGGCACCTCAACGCCGAGTTCGAACCGAAGCGCACGCACCACTCGGCGCACCCGAGCCTGGTGCCGTTCCAGAACTTCCCCACCGCCGACTCGTGGATCGTGATCGGCTGCGCGAAGCAGAAGTTCTGGGAGAAGTTCGTCGACGTGCTCGGCTCCCCCGCCTGGGCCGCCGAAGCGCGGTTCGCCACCACCTCGGACCGCTACGCGCACTCCGCGGACTGCGTGCGGCTCATCGAGCAGGAGCTGGCGCGGCGCGGCACCGCCGAGTGGCTGGGGCTGCTGGAGGCCGCCGGTGTCCCGTGCGCGCCGATCAACACGATCCCGCAGGCGTTGCGGGAGGAGCACACCGAAGCCCGCGGCATGGTCGTCACCACCGAGCACCCGCGGTTCGGCGAGGTCAAGCAGGTCGCCTCCCCGGTGCGCGCGGGTGAGCCCAGGACCGACCACCAGCGTGCGCCCTTCCTCGGCGAGCACACCTCGTCCACATTGGACGATCTGCTCGGGCTGGACGCGGCGGAGTTCCAGCGGTTGGCCGGCGAAGGTGCTTTCGGAGCGAATGGAGACGCGCCGTGGATTTCGAGCTGAACGAGGACCAGGCCCAGTTCCAGCAGGTGCTGCGGGACTTCGTGGACGCGGAGGTCGTGCCGGTCGCGCAGGAGTGGGAGCGCGCAGGCCGCTACCCCGCCGAGATCGTGGCGAAGATGGCCGACCTCGGCCTGTTCGGGCTGCTGATCCCCGAGGAGTACGGCGGGGTGGACGCGGACTTCGTGTCGTTCACCCTCGTGTTCGAGGAGATCGCCCGCGGCTGGATGGGCGTGGCGGGCATCCTCGGCAGCCACTCGGTGTCCACCTGGATGCTCAGCAGGCACGGCACCGAGGAGCAGAAGCGCACGTACCTGCCCGAGCTGGCGACCGGCGTGCGCCGCACCGGCATCGCGCTGACCGAACCGGACGCGGGCACCGACCTGCAGGGCATCCGCACCACCGCCGAGCGCGACGGCGACCACTACGTCATCAACGGCAGCAAGATGTGGATCACCAACGCCCGGTACGCCGACCCGCTGCCGGTGCTGGTGAAGACCGACCGCACCGCCTCGCCCGCGCACAAGGGCATGAGCGTGCTGCTCGTCGACGCGGGCACCCCCGGGTTCACCGTCACCAAGGACATCCCGAAGCTCGGCTACAAGGGCACCGAATCCTGCGAGGTCGTGTTCGAGGACGTGCGGGTGCCCGCGGCGAACCTGCTCGGCGGCGTCGAAGGGCGCGGGATGCAGCAGGTGCTCTCGGCACTGGAGACCGGGCGGCTCAACATCGCCGGGCGCAGCCTCGGCATCGCGCAGCGCTCCTACGACGAGGCGCTGTCCTACGCGGGCGAGCGCAAGGCCTTCGGCAAGCCCATCGCCGAGTTCCAGGCCATCCAGATCCGCATCGCCGAGATGGCCACCCAGCTGCAGGCCGCGCGGCTGCTGTCCTACTGGTCGGCGAGCAAGCTCGACCGCGGCGAACGCGCCGACCTGGAGACGGGGATGGCGAAGCTGTTCGCCTCCGAGGTCGCGCTGCAGGCCGCGCAGGACTCGATGCGGGTGCACGGCGGCTACGGCTACTCGGCGGAGTTCGAGATCGAACGGCTCTACCGCGACTCGATCCTGATGACCATCGGCGAGGGCACCAGCGACATCATGCGCACCGTCATCGCGAAATCCCTCTCCGCCGGGAAGGGGAAGGTCGGATGGTGAGCACGCGCAGCTGGCTGTTCTGCCCCGCCGACCGGCCCGAGCGGCTGCGCCGGGCCGCCGACACCGCCGACGCGGCCGTCGCCGACCTGGAGGACGCGGTGCACGTCGACGGCAAGGCCGCCGCCCGCGAGCAGCTCGTCCCGGTGCTGCGCGAGGACCCGGTGCGGGCCTGCCGGATCTGGGTGCGGGTCAACGGCGACGAGCACCTGGCCGCCGACCTCGCCGCGCTCGCCGGACTGCCGGTCGCGGGGATCGTGGTGCCCAAGGCCGAGCCGGAGCTGCTGCGGGCCGTCGCCGAACGGGTGGACGTTCCGCTGCTGGCGCTCGTCGAGACCGCGGACGGCCTGTGGCGGGTGCGGGAATCGGCCGCGGTGCCGCAGGTGCGGGCGCTGACCCTCGGCGAGTACGACCTGGCCGACGACCTCGGCACCTGCTCCCCGGAGGTGGACGCGGAACCGCTGCGGTGGGCGCGCTCCCGCGTCGTGGCGGCCGCGGCCGCCGCCGGGCTCGACCCGCCGCCCGCGCCGGTGTCCGCGGACCTCGCCGACCTCGACTCGTACGCGACCGAAACAGGACGGTTGCAGCACTTCGGGTTCTTCGGCCGGATGTGCGTCCACCCGAAGCAGGTAGCGCGGGTGCACGCCGCGCTGCGCCCCGCCGCCGACGAGGTGGACCGGGCGCGGAAGGTGGTGCTGGCCGCCGACGCCGCCGAACGCGACGGCCGGGCCGTGCTCGTGGTGGACGGCCGCATGATCGACGCGCCGGTGGTGCGCCGCGCGCGGCGCGTCCTCGACCTGGCCACCGCCGACCTGGCGACCGGTCACGGGTAGGCGCGGCGTTCCAGCAGCGGCGTGAGCCGGTGGTCCACGAGGTCGCGCATCACCAGCGCCGTGTCGGTGCGCTCCACGCCGGGGATCGCGAGCACCTGTCCGGCGATCCGGTACAGGTCATCGGTGTCGCGGGCGACGACCTGCACGAACAGGTCGGCGGGGCCGCTGATCCCCGCCACCTCCAGCACCTCGGGGATGGCGCGCAGCTCCGCGGCCACCGGCCCCAGCAGGCTCTGCGTGACCTGCACCGTCATCAGCGCGCGCAGCGGGTAGCCGAGGGCGCGGGGGTCGACGCGGCGCTCGAACGAGCCGAGCACGCCCCGCTCCTCCAACCTGCTCACCCGGCTCTGCACCGTGTTGCGGGACAGGCCGGTCTCCGCGGCGAGCGCGCTGATCGTGGCGCGCGGGGCGCGGGACAGCGCCAGCAGCAGCCGGGCGTCCACGGCGTCGACCGGGTCCTGATTTGGCACCTTGCTCAGCTCCTTCCGGACGATCACGGGCGGACTTGAGCATTCTGCTGCATCACGCCGCGCTGACTTGTGCAGAAAACGAAGTGTTGGTGGAGTTCCCACCATTCATGCCCAGCGGTGGCCGCGGGTCACCCGGTTCGTGAGGAGTTCGACCGATGGCCGACGACGCAGTCGCCCAGCACAGCGGTACGCGCGAGCAGGAGGCGCTCGCCGAGATCGAACGGCGGGTGCTGTGGCTGTCCACCGCGATCATCCACGAGGCGAACCGGAACCGGCCGAACCCCTCGGGTCTGAAGGTCGGCGGGCACCAGGCGTCCTGCGCCTCGATGGTGTCGATCATGACGGCGCTGTGGTTCCACGAGCTCGGCCCCGACGACCGGGTGTCGGTGAAACCGCACGCCTCCCCCGTGCTGCACGCCATCAACTACCTCATCGGCGAGCTCGACGAGCGCTACCTGCCGACGCTGCGCGAATTCGGCGGCCTGCAGAGCTATCCGAGCCGCTCCAAGGACCCCGACCCGGTCGACTACTCGACCGGGTCCGTCGGCATCGGCGCCACCGCCCCGATCTGGGGTGCGCTGGCCCGCCGCTACGTGCGCTCCACCACCGGGGGCGGCGGCACCGGGCGGCAGTTCTCCCTCGTCGGCGACGCCGAACTGGACGAGGGCGCCGTGTGGGAGGCGCTGCTGGACCCGGCCGTCGCCGAGCTCGGCGAGCTGGTGTGGGTCGTCGACCTCAACCGGCAGTCCCTGGACCGGGTGGTGCCGAACATCGCCGCCGGGCGACTGCGCGGCATGTTCGCCGCCGCGGGCTGGCAGACCTTGGAGCTCAAGTACGGGCGGCTGCTGGAGGAGCTGTTCGCCCGCCCCGGCGGCGACGCGCTGCGGGACCGCATCGACACCATGACGAACCCGGAGTACCAGCGGCTGCTGCGCTGCGACGCCGCGCAGCTGCGGGACCGGATGCCCGGTGACGGCCCGGCGCGCGAGGCCATCGGCGCCCTGATCGCCGAGCTGGACGACGCGACGCTGCTGGCCGCGATCCGCAACCTCGGCGGCCACGACCTGGGCGCGCTCGGCGAGGTGTTCGGCGAGATCGACGACACCCGGCCCACGGTGATCTTCGCCTACACCGTGAAGGGGCACGGGCTGCCCACCGAGGGGCACCCGCAGAACCACTCCTCGCTGCTCACCCACGAGCAATTCGCCGAGCTCGCGCCCCGGCTGGGCGCCGAGGTGGACCGGCCGTGGCAGCGGTTCGACGCCGGCACCGCCGCCGGCCGGTTGTGCGCCGAGGCGGGGGCCCGGCTGCGCCGCGAACCGGTGCCGGCCACCGCGCCGCCCGCGCTGCCGCTCGACATCGGCCGCACCCCCACCGGCACCGCGACCACGCAGGCCGCGCTGGGACGGGTGCTGCTGGACCTCACCCGTCAGTCCCCGGAGACGGCGCGGCGCGTCGTGACCGTGTGCCCGGACGTCAGCTCCACCACGAACCTCGGCGGCTGGGTGAACAAGGTCGGGGTGTGGTCCTCGCGGCAGCGCCGGGACTGGTTCGCCGACGACGCCGAGACCATCCTGCACTGGCGGGAACAACCCACCGGCCAGCACGTGGAACTGGGCATCGCCGAGACGAACCTGGTGGGGCTGCTGGGCGAGCTCGGCTCGACCTGGAGCAGGTGGGGCGAGCCGCTGCTGCCGATCGGCGTGCTCTACGACCCGTTCGTGGAACGCGCGCTGGAGCCGTGGGCGTTCGGCATCTACAGCGGCGGTCAGTCCATCCTCGTCGGCACGCCCTCCGGGGTGAGCCTGGCGCCGGAAGGCGGCGCGCACCAGTCCGTGAAGACCCCGTCCATCGGGCTCGAACAACCCGGCTGCACCAGCTACGAACCGGCGTTCGCGCAGGACGTGGAGTGGGCGCTGCTCGCCTCGCTGGCGCAGCTCGGCAAGCCGGGCGGCACCTCCGCCTACCTGCGGTTGTCGACCCGGCCGCTGGACCAGAACCTCGCCGCGGTCCCGGCCGATCCGGCGGCGCGGGAACGCCGCAGGCGGCAGGTCGTCGCCGGGGCGTACCCGCTGCGCAGCACCCCGGACCCGAAGCTCACCATCGCCGCGATGGGCGTGACCGTGCCGGAGGCGCTGGCCGCCGCCGACCGCCTCGGCCAGGCCGGGGTGGACACCGACGTGGTGTGCGTGACCAGCCCCGACCTGCTGTTCCGCGCGCTACGGGCACGGCAGGGGCGCCAGGACGGGTCGAGCTGGATCTTGGACCAGGCGTTCCCCGCGCACCGGGCGGCACCGCTGGTGACGATCGGCGACGGGCACCCGCACACCCTCGCGTTCCTGGCGACGGTGAACCGGGTGCCGAGCACCACCCTCGGCGTCACCGACTTCGGCCAGTCCGGTTCCCCGGAGGACGTCTACCGCCACCACGGCCTGGACACCGACACCATCGTCCGAGCCGGGCTCGACCTGCTGGCCTGATCCACGTCGGCTGGGCCGAATCCACAGCGGAGGAGATCCGGTCCCCGAACTCGTCCCGCCGGTTCCCCGTCAGCGGCGAAGCCGTCGAGCCGCCGACCACCCGAGAAACCGGACCCCCGCGAGTTCTCAGCGGTTCCCTCGCGAAGACGGCGATGTCGCCGCGGTGCTGCACGAGAAATGGATCCCGCAGCGAGGGAACCGCTGAGAAGTCCGCCACCCGATCCCCGGGGGCAACCGAGCGGCGGGGTCACTCATGCGGCGTCGATGAGCCACCAGTTCTTGTCCTGGTCGCTGTTCGGCTCCAAGACGACGACCTCGTTGAGCGCGTTGCCGTAGTACGGCGCCACGACCTGTTCGGTCGACCGGGACACGATCTTGTACTCGTTTCCGCCGAACGACCTGCTCGGCAGGGACCACTGGAACTCGGGGACGTGCCTGCACTCGCCCTGGGTGAGCGCGGTCTTCCCGTAGTACTGGCCGCCCGGCTTGAGGCACTTCCCGGTCTTGTCGTTGCGGATCAGGTAGTAACCGCCGGAGTTCTCCACCGACCAGCGGTCACCGTCGGCGGTGCTCGCCGAATTCCACGCGTACATCCAGATTCCGTCGTTCGAGTTGTTCCCGTAGTTCTGCGGGAGCAGGCTCCCATCGGTGGCCGAGTTGATGATGCGCAATTCCGCGGACGCCGCACCGGCCGCACCGGCGAGCATTCCGGACAGCGCGGTCAGCACCGCGGCCGCGAGGACGCCGAACCGGACGAGAACACGTTGCATGGCACACCTTTCCCAGAAGTAGGCGAGCCGATCCGGCCGCCACCATCTTGATCGGCGACCGGCAACCGGAACTCGATCACACGAACGGGCGGACGATTCGATTTCCGGAGCCGTTCGACAATGGAAATGAACACTTCGAATTCCGCATCGGGGAGGACCCATCTGTTCCGCAGCTGGCGGCCATCGAGAACGGTCGTTGGACCGGGGCGGACATCGGCCGAACACTCGGAGCGAGCGCACCGGACGCATTCCGGAGCGCCGACACCCCCGAGAGGAATCCCGACATGCCTTCGAGCGATCTGGCCCGGTTGATGCGCTGCTTCGCCGCGCGGACGCTGCTGCTCGCGCTCGCGCTGGGGCTCGCGGGCGCGCAGCTGCTGGCCCTGCTGGCGCTGCTGGCGGCGACCGGCCTGCTGGCCTGGTCCGGTGCTCCCGCGTCCACCGCCCGTCTTCGACCCTGCGCGGCGGATCGTGGTTCTTCCTGCTCCGCAACGGAAGTCGAGGGATAGGCCGTCAGCCGACGAGGTGCGCGAGCAGCGCCCGAGCGGCCGGGTTGGTGAGCTCCGCGGAGCGCCCGACCAGGCGGATCGGCCGGACCAGCGCCGGTTCCGCCAGCCGCGCGTGCGGCAGGCCGGAGCGCTCGGCGACGACGTCCGGCACGATGCTCACCCCGAGCCCCGCCGCCACCAGGGCGATCAGCAGCGGGACGTGCGTGGCCTCGCAGACCCGGTTGAGCCGCACCCCGGCGTCGGCGAACCCGCGCGCGATCATCGCCTGCAGGCTGCTGCCGAGGAATTCGACGAACGGTTCGTCCCCGCACTCGGTCAGCCGCACCCGGTCGCGACCGGCCAGCCGGTGCCCGGGGTGGCAGACCAACGCCATGCGCTGGGTCCACTCGCCGAAGCGGACGAGCTCCGCGTCGAACGGGCCCTCCCCGGCCACGTACGCCAGGTCCAGCTCACCGGCCACCACCGCGTTCGCCAGGTCCGGCATGATCCCTTCGCGCACGTGGATGCGCACCCCCGGGTACCGCAGCCGGAACTCACCGAGCTCGGCGGGCAGGTCGAGCACCGTCAACGTCTGGATGGTGCCGATCGACACCCGCCCCCGCGACAGGCCCTGCACCGCGGCCACCTCGCCGCGGGCCGCGACCACGTCGGCGGTGATCCGCCGCGCCGTCGGCAGCAGCGCGCGGCCCGCCTCGGTGAGCAGCACCTTGCGGCTGGTGCGCTCGAACAGCGCGGAGCCCAGCTCCACTTCGAGCTTGCGGACGGACGCGCTCAGCGCGGACTGCACGACGTGCACCTCGCGCGCCGCCCCGGTGAAGCTGCCGTGCCGCGCGACCGCGAGGAAGTGCTCCAACTGCCGCAGCTCCATCGGCCCACGGTAGCGCCACCCGCCGGGACGAGCGCCGAGATGGTGGTCACGGCGGGGCGTTCCTCGACCGCCGCCGGCCCGTCCTTCGTGGACCTTCCGGGAAGCCGCCGCGGGGCGAACGCCGTCGACGTCCGGTTCGATCCCGGTGCCGCGGCCGGCTGCCGTGCGAGGACGCGCTCCCGAGCACCGACGCGCTCGCCGCTCCCCGTTGCTCCAGGTGGCGCAATTCGGCGCGTTCGGCCACGTGGCCGCGGGTTCGGGGGTTAGCGTGCCGGGCCCGACCTCGCGGCCGATCGCCGTGGGGGCGCGACGCCCGCCGGTGCGGGCGGCCCGCGAGGTCGGGAGCGACGCGGGGGAACACCTGGGGCCCGCGTCGACCTCGATCGGAAGGAGCATCCACATGATCAGCCGACGATGGCGCGGAGCGGCCGCGGCACTCGCCGCCGGACTGGTCCTGAGCATCCCGGCCACCGCGCAGGCGGCCGGTGACGCGGCACCCGTGGCCGAGCAGCCGACGATGCTGCTGGTGCACGGGTTCAACACCGACCCGCCGACGTCCTGCAACAGCTCCACCTGGAAGACCGCGCTGGAGTACTACCAGCACCCGGGCGGCCGGGACCGCGGCTCGCTGCGGACGATCGGCTACTACGCGGGCGATTCCGCGCACTGCGACGACGTGATCGGCGACGGGGAGGCCACCAAGAACCGGCCCATCCAGGAGATCGCGAAGGACTTCGCCAACCACATCCACGCGAACTACACGGCGAAGGGGAAGCAGGTCGACATCGTCGCGCACTCGATGGGCGGGCTGATCACCCGCGTCGCGATCCTCGGCACCCGGGAGGGCTGGAGCGGGTTCCCGTCGGAGGTGGACGTGCGCAACGTCGTCACCCTCGGCACCCCGCACCAGGGATTGCGCGACGGCTGCACCAAGGACGAGTTCGAGGCGAAGAAGTGCAGCAGGCAGTGGCACCAGATGACGCCGACGAAGGACGGCGGCTCCGGGTTCATCGACAAGCTGCACGAATCCGCGAAGGGGAAGGACGACCGCGGCCTGGACGACCCGTGGGCGAAGGACATCGACTGGAGCCTCGCCGGGTCCACTGAGGACGGAACCGTCTCGTACCCCTCCGCGATCGACAAGGGGTACTTCGCGCACCAGAAGTACGGCTTCGACGAGGACCTCGACGGCGACGGGTCGAACGAGTGCTCCGACCCGGAGATCAGCCACGGCGCGCTGCGCTCCACCAAGGGAGCCGGCGGGTTCTGCCTGCGCTACTGGCACCACGGTGCCGGCGGCGGGCCGCACACCACGGAGAACGGCTGGTCCCCGCTGAAGGTGGCGTTCAAGGCCGCCACGCACATCGGTGATGACCTGCCGAAGTGACTCCCGGGGCCGGGGGGGGGGGGGGGGGGGGGGCCCCCGCCCCCGGGGGGGGGGGGCGCCCGCGCCCCCCCCCGCCGCCCCCCCCCCCCCCCGCCCCCCCCCGGGGGGCGCCCCCCCCCGCCGCGCA
>NZ_JAIUKC010000065.1:0-12308 GCF_020177435.1 Saccharopolyspora sp. 7B
CCGCGGGCCCCTCCGGGGTCTCTGCCGTCCCACGCCCCCTCCGCGCCACGTCGTCTCCGCCCGCGTCCGCGGCCCGGCGGCCCCCCCCCCCCCCCCCCCCCCCCCCCCGGGCCGGGATTCCGGGTCCTCGCACCGGGCGGCGTCACCGCACCGGGGCCCGGTGGTCGGTCGCGCGCAGCCCCAGCAGGTCGTCGGTGTCGCCGAGGTCGTGCAGCCGCCACACCGGCATCCGCACCGCTGAGCGCACCCCCGGTTCGGGGTCCAGCAGCTCGCGGCGGCGCAGCATCCGGTGCAGGTGCTCGGCCGGATCGACCCCGCCCTCCGGACCCCGGTCCAGCAGCACCGACAGCGGCACCCCGCCGTCGGAGATCGACGCGTCCACCCGGTGGCCGTTCAGCACCTGGTCCAGCTGCACCGACATCCCCGGCAGCAGCTCGTGCAGCCGCCGCTGGTGGACGTCCGGTTCGGGCGCGCGGTGCCCGCGGCGCGCGGCCGCGAGCAGGTCCGCGCCGATGCCGTGGCGCCCTTCCCAGAACGTCGCGTCCCCGACCACCACGAGCTGCGAGCGCGCCCGGGTGATCGCCACGTGCCACAGGTCGCAGCGCCGGTCCAGCCAGCGTGCCGCGCCCTCCGCGACGCCGGGCGCCGCGACCGGGGAGAGCACCACCGCGTCGCACTCCCCGCCCTGGAAGTCGTGCACGGTGCCGATGCGCACCCGCGGATCACCGGCGAGCCGCTGCTCCAGCAACCGGCTCTGCGGGCGGAACAGCGCGATCACGCCGATCGTGGCGTGCTCCGGCAACGAGCGGCGCAGCGCCGCCACCACCCGGGCCACCACGGCGGCCTCCTCCGGGTTGTGCCAGCTGCCGCCCCGCTCCGGCGCGCACGCGCGGCCGGGCACGTCCCGCCACTCCAAGGCGGGTCGTTCCATGGCGGGCCTGCCGCGGATGTCGGTGAGCACGACCTGCGCCTCGCCGGGGAACAGGCCGGCGGCGGTGTCGGCGATCCGCGGGTGGCAGCGGTGGTGCTCGTCGAGCCGGATCGCGCCGCCGGTGGCGCGTTCGGCCGCGTGCCAGGCGCTGTGCCGCCGGAAGCTCAGCGCCCGCTCCTCCAGCCAGTCCGCCGGGATCCGCAGGTCCCGGCGGATCCGCGACTCGGCCGCCGGGTCGAGGTGCGTGACGTGCGCGAGCTGCCCGGCATCGCCGAGGACGACGGCGCGGCGCGCGCGGAACAGCAGCGGCAGCAGCGCGGCGATGCCGCAGTGCGCGGCCTCGTCGACGACGACCAGGTCGAACAGGGCGGGCGCCAGCGGCAGCCGCGCCGCCTCCTCGCAGGTCGCGGCCCGGCTGCGCACCGCGGGGTCGCCGTCGTCCTGCTGCCGGACCGAGGCGAGCAGCACCTGTTCGGCCGCGGTGCGGGCCGCGTCCTGCGCGCTGCGCAGCGCGTCGGCGAGCCGCTGGTCGTCGGGGCGCTCCCGCAGCAGCGCCCGCTGCTCGCGCCACGTGTGCTCGGCCGCGGCGAACTCGGCGACGGCCCGGCAGATCGCCCGCGGGTCCCGGTCCGCGCAGTCCCCCGGTTCGATGCCGAGGGCGCGCTGCACGCTCGCACGCCGCCAGCGGGTGAAGATCCAGGCGTCGGCGGCCCCGCCGGCCCGTCGCGCCCACCGGCGCGGGCGCGGGCCGATCCGGTCGGCGAGTTCGACGGCGGTGCGGCCCAGCGACTCGGCGGCGGTGCGCCGCCGCCGGCCGGCCGCGCGCAGCGCAGCGTCGATGCGGCCGATCGCGCCGAGGTCCAGGCGGGCCCGGACCGCGCGTCCTTCGGCCGCGGTGAGTTCGGCGAACGCCGCCGCCAGGTCGGGCGCCGGGCCGGGCCGCCCCGCCTGCTCGGCGCCGGTGCGCACCAGCGCGCCGGGCACCGCCGCGCAACGCCGCCACACCTCGTGCACCGCGCGGTCGTCGGCGGCGACCACCAGCACCCGCTGGCCGGTGCTGACGGCGGTCGCGACGAGGTTCGCGACCAACGCGGTCTTGCCGCTGCCGGGCGGACCGGTGACGGTGCTGAGCCGCCTGCTCATCGCCGTGCGCACCGCCTGCCGCTGCGATTCGTCGGCGGGCCACGGCAGCACCGGTCGCGGCGGTTCGTCGACCTCGGTGGTGTCGCCGTCGAGCAGCGCACCCAGTGCGGTGCCCGCGACCCGGCCGGGTTGTTCGGCGATGCCCGCCAGATCGTCGAAGGCACCCGGGCTGATCAGCCGCGGCTGTTCGGCGAACAGCACCGCCACGTTGCGGGCGCCGTCGCCGCGACCGTCGAGGGATTCGTCCAGGGCGTCCGGCTCCGGTCGCGCGCCGCCCGGCAACCGGTAGGTGCCGTGCAGCAGGTCGTGCACGTCGGCGGCCATCCGCGCGCGCCGCCCGCCGCGCCAGCCCGGCGCGAACCAGGCGGCGAGGGCGTCGGTGCCCTCCACGCCGAGCCGCCGCCGCGCCAGCCCGCGGTGCGGCAGCACCGGCCCGACGGGGCGGAGCCTGCGTCCCGCACCGGAACCGACGGGTTCGACGCGGCGCACCAGCAGCGGCGCGAACTCGGCGGCGGCACCGGCGCGGCCGGGCAGCAGCACCGCCGGGTAGCCCGCCCACAGCGGGCGTCCGCGCCGTTCGGCCTCGTCGAGGAACGCGGCCGCGCCGGGCGGCACCGGTGCGCAGCCGTCGTCGTCGAGCTCGCCGGACAGCAGCCGTTCCCGGCCGGGCAGCACGACGTACCGCTCGCCGGCGGCGCGCACCGGGATCAGCCCGGAGTGCGGTTCCTCGGCCAGCAGGCAGCGCCGGTAGTAGCCGAGGACCGCGGCCAGGTCCGGGTCGTCCCGCTCCGAGTCGTCCCGCTCCGGTGCGGGACCCGGTGCCCGCCGCGCGCGGAAGGAGAGCGCGATCGCGTCGTCCACGTCGACCGCGGACCGCACCGGTGGTCGCTCGCCCGCGGCCCGCAGCCGCCGGTCGAGGTGCTCGAACAGCGCGTCGGCGGTGAGCTCCGCCCCACCGCTCCCCGCGGTGCGCCACGCCTCGGCGAGCCGCTCGGCGAACGCGCCGGTCCCGGCGAGCACGTAGGTGCCGCGCGCGGTCAGCGGGCAGCTCCGCACGGACGTTTCTCCTCGCTGCGGCGGCGAATCCACGATCGCGACCGCGTGCGCGGCGCGGCACGCTTCGAGCTGCTCGTCGACGAACCCGGCGTGCACCCCGGTGCCCGCGAGGTCGTCGGGATCGGTGTCGGCGGCGAGGAACACGTGCTCGCCGCCGGGGCCGATCGCCCCGGGTGCGGCGAGGTGCAGCAGGGCGAGCTCGTCCGGCGCGCAGCCGTCGAGGAACTCGGCGATCTCGGCGCGCAGCCGGGCCGCCGACGGGTCCCGCACCACGCGCACCGGCCGGTAGCCGTCCGCCGTGAGCCGCCGGACGCCCGCCGCGTGGTCCCGGCCGACGCCGATCAGCAGCGCCCGGCCGCGGCGTGGCCGGGTCACGCGTCGGCCCGCAGGTCGCGCGGGAGCGCCCGGACCAGTTCGGGGCATTCGTTCGGCCGGCCGGACAGCCACATCGACCGTCCGCCGAGCACCAGCTCCACCTCGTGGGAGGCGTCGCGGGCGCACCACTCGCTGATCGCGCAGAGCAGCGCCGGTGCGGTCACCGCGCCGGAGGATCCCAGCGACGCCCACAGCAGCGGGCCGGGGGCGTCCTGCTCGGTGGCGAGCGAGACCTGGACGCCCAGGGCGTCGCGGAGCTCGTCGCGCAACGATCGCACCAGCCGTCCGCCGCGGTGCGGATCACCGCCGACCGCGACCCTGATCCAGAAGACCGTCGAGCCGTCCGCCATGCCGCCCTCTCCAGCTGAATCCGCTCAGATCGCCGCAGATCTTAGAAGATCACCGACTCGATCCGGTCGAATTTCCGGAGATGGCACCCCGACAGCGCAGAACTGAGATGATCTCAGCACGGTCCGCCGGGTGATCCCGCAGCCGCGCGGGTTCAGGCCGCCGTTCGGGGGCGCGCGGTGCGCAGGTGGAACGCGGCGCTGGACGGGTGCGCGTATTCCGGCAGCAGGTGGTCCAGCCGCTCCCCCGCGTCGAACCCCGCCGCCCGCAGCAGTTCCCCGGTCTTCGCGGCGGTGAGCCCGCTCCAGTTCGGCGTGGCCCGCCCGATCTTCCGGTAGTCCCGGAGCACCTTGGGCAGGTAGCCGTGGTCCGCGCCGGGCCGCAGCGAGGCCAGCACCCGGCGCGCGTCGTGCCGCCAGCCGTGCCACACGCCGTCGGCCAGCAGCAGCGCGCCGCCCGGGGCCAGCACCTGTCGCCACACCCGCAGCGCCCGCACCGGGTCCGGCAGGGTCCACAGCACGTAGCGGGCGCTGACCAGGTCGAAGCCGTCGCCCACCACCTCGCCGACGTCGTGCCCGCCGCACTCGGCGAACCGGACGTCCACGTCGCGGCGCCGCGCCTCCTCCCGGGCGTAGCCGAGCATCGCCGGGGACGGGTCGACCGCGGTGACCTCGTGGCCGAGCTCGGCCAGCAGCGTGCTCAGGAAACCGGTGCCGGTGCCCACGTCCAGCACCCGCAGCGGCGCGGTGCGCTCCGGGAACGCCGCGTGCACGGCCTTGTCGCACACCGCGCGCCACGCCTCGCGCTTGTCCTGCGCGTAGCGCTCGTAGAAGTCGTTGTAGGCCGCGGCCCGCTGGGTCCAGTTGTCGCGGACGGCTTCGATGGCGCGGTCGGTCACGGGTGGGTCCTTTCGCCTGGGTCACCTCACCCTGGGCGTTGTCGCAACCGATGTGCAACAGCCTCGTCCGCACGGGAACGCAAGTCACATCCCGGGCCGTTCGCGGCCACCTTGCCCCGAGTTCTGCCCGATCGGACCTTCCACCGGACCGATCAACCACGGAGAGTAATGATCAGTACCGATCGGAGGGCGTTCATGCGAGTGCCACGCGCACGCGGTGTACCCGGCCAGGACCGACCCCGCCCGATGCCCCACCAGCGGCCGGACCCCGCGCCCGCAGCTCCGGCCCCGGCGATGTCCAGCACCGGCGTGGTGCACCTGCAGCGCACCGCGGGCAACCGGGCGGTGGCCCGTTCGCTGCAACGGGCGCCGGAGCAGGAGTCGTCAACGGCGCCCGGCTTCCTGCGGCAACCCAGCGGCGGGTTCCACGCACTGGTCCCCGACTCGATCGAAGCGCTCTCGGTGAAGGACAAGCTGCTGGACCGCCTCGTGGAAGGGCCGGTGTTCAGCGACTCCGAGATCGCCGACCTCGAGCGGCAGGACCCGAAGTGGCTGCGGGCGATCGGCACCGGGAGCTACGCGGAAGCGGTGGCGTACGCGACGGAGGGGACCTACTACGACTGGCTGCGCCTGGCACCGGGGAAGCGGCTGCTGATCGCCACCGTCGAATGGCGGAAACGCCTCGGCCGCACGGAGAACAGCCCGGCCTTCACCCTGGGCAGGCACCTGGACCTGCGCGGCGACGCCGTGCCCGCGGCGGACCGCGAGCGGGTCATCGCGGAACGCGACAAGCAGATCAAGGACGCGTTCGTCCGGACTTTGGCGCCCGCGTTCGAGGACGACCCGCTGGTGTCCGCCGACGACGCGAAGCGGAACGTGCGCGCGAACACGATCCTGAGCCGGATCTTCCTGATCCTGCAGAACGGTCTGAAGGTGTACGACGACGCCGCCGCCGACCACGTCGACTACGTCGACGGCGACGTGGCCAGGGCCTTGGCGCACGGGGGCCGGGTCAACATCCGCATCCCGGCGCTGGGCGCGGACGGGCCCCCGCCGACCGCCCTGCTGGATTGGCTCGGCGTCACGGAGAACGGCGTGAACGCGCGGGAGAAGGAGGAGAAGCGGGACTACGCCACCCACCACATGGACATCAGCGGGACCGACGAGTTCGCGGAACGCGGCGGCATGGCCGCATCGGCCTCCAACGTGCTCTCCCGCCTCAGCGACGAACAGGTCCGCATGTGGGGCCTGCCCCTCGCCGCCGACGGGATGGGCGGGCACGACTTCAACGGTGACGTGATCCTCCCGGACAACTCGCACGGGCACCTGCTGCTGATCTTCACCCCGCCGCAGCAGGACCAGGACGGGGCGTTGCAGGTCGGCATCGAGACGATCGGCCCCGGCGGCAAGAGCCCCGTCGGCTACCGGCACAACGCCCTGTCCACGGAGGCCACCGCGAACCCGGAATCCAGCTTCTACGGCCACAAGAAGGACAAGATCGGCGGTGGCCGGCTCAAGGACAACCAGCGCTACGTGCCGCTGGCGGAGCTGCCGCTGGGCTGGGTCCGATTCCTGGACGAGGTGAAGGAAGACTGGCAGGACCGCCTGTTCGAGGCGGGAGACGACCTCCACTCCCGCCGAGCGCTCTACGGCGAGCTGGTGGGCAGGCGCACGGGCCGGTTCGCACCCAGCACGCTGGGCGAGCGCTCCTTCCTGCTCACCTAGCCGGCTCCGCCGACCTGATCTCGGCGAGCTGCGCGGTGATCGCGGCCATGATGCGGTCGGTGGCCTCCCGCAGGACGGCCGCGGTGAGCGGCAGGCCGATCAGGTCGTCCAGCGGCACCGGTGGTCCGGCGGCCAGCTCGACCGCGGTGCGCCGGAACAACCGGGGCGGGCGGCGGCGCGGCAGCAGGCGGTGCGTGCCCCAGTTCGCCAGCGGCACCACCGGAACCCCGGTGCTCAGCGCGACGCGGGCGATGCCGGTGCGCCCGCGCGCGGGCCAGTGCGCGGGATCGTCGGAGAAGGTGCCCTCCGGGAAGAACACCACGCATTCGCCGTCCGCGGCGGCCCGCACCGCGTCCCGGTAGGCGTCCTGGGCGCGGGCCGTGCCGCGGTGCACCGGGATGTGCCCTCCGGAGCGCATCACGTTTCCCACCAGCGGAATCCGCCACAGGTCGGCGCGTGCCAGGTAGCGCGGGACGCGTCCGGCGGCGAGGCAGAACGCGGTGGCGGTGATCGGATCGGCGAACGACAGGTGGTTCGTGGCCACCAGCACCCCGCCCGCGGGCAGGCCCCCGCGCAGCCGCAGCCGGGAGCTCGACGCCAGCACCGGCCACACCAGGTCGATGGCCAGCCCGAACCAGGGGCCCCGGCCGCGGCGGGGGAAGCGCCGCCCGAGCCGGACGGCGTCGCGCAGGCGTTCCGAGATCAGTCGCACGAGGTCCATTCGTAGCCGACGCCGTACCGGACTGGTCGGTCGGCCCGGCGCGCGGAGGCACCGGCGCACGGGTGCTCTGGTGGACGGGCGGGCACCCAGCGTCCCGGGCACCCGGCGGCCAGGGCATCCAGCGTCCCGGGCACGCGGTGGCCAGGGATCCGGGGGCACCGGCGCACGAAGGCCCCGCCCGGCCCGGTCGGCCGGACGGGGCGTCCGCACCCCGCGCCGGGTCACATCTGCTGCGCGCCCGCCTTGATGGCCTTGCGGATGCGGGTGTAGGTGCCGCAGCGGCAGATGTTGCGGATCTCGTCCAAGTCGGCCTCGGTGATGTCGCGACCTTCCTCGGTGACCTGCCGGACCTTCGCGACCGCCGCCATGATCTGCCCGGGCTGGCAGTAGCCGCACTGGGCGACGTCCTCGTCCAGCCACGCCTCCTGCATCGGGTGCAGCTCGCGGCCGACGGTGCCGGGCAGGCCTTCGATCGTGGTGACCTCGTCGTCGGGCTCGATGTCGCCGACCCGCACCGAGCACGGGTTGAACGCCTTGCCGTTGATGTGCGAGGTGCACGCCTTGCACACGTTGATGCCGCAGCCGTACTTCGGCCCGTAGAAGCCGAGCACCTCGCGCAGCACCCACAGCAGCCGCACGTCGTCCTCGATGTCCACCGTCACCGTCTCACCGTTGAGCCGGAAAGTGTGCTGTCCCATGCCGAAAGCTCCTCCCTCATCGCGCCGCGCGCGGTCGACCCGAGCGACCGCCCGCACAAGTCCAGTCCTTCGAAAACCCCGCCGCGCACCCGAACCGCGCACGGCCCACGTCCTTCTTCTCGTCAGCGGCGAAGCCGCTAGCAGCGACCCAGCACTCAACCGGATCACCCGCGGGTTCTCAGCGTTCTCCTCGCGAGGACAGCTTTTTCGCATGTGGCGGAGCCACCTGTGAAAAAGGTCCCGCAGCGAGGAGGACGCTGAGATTCCGCCACCCGCCCCGCAAAGCAGGACGACCGGCGGACACGACTCAGTAAGCGAAGTCCAGGCCGTTGGTGGGTGATTGCGGCACGGGAGGCACCACCGGCTTCGGATCGAAGCTCAACGTCCCGTGGTTGATGGGGAAGCTCGTCGGCATCGTGCCGGTCGCCGCCCCGTAGGCGCAGGCCGTCGCGGCCATCGAGGCGGGCACCCCGAACTCCCCGGCACCGCCCGGTTTTCCGGTGGTGGGCGGCATGATGATGACCCGCACGTCGGGCGGGGCGTTCCACTGCCGGGTGTAGAAGTAGTCGTCCCAGCTGCCTTCGAGGAACGTGCCGTCCTTGAGGTGCAGGCTGGAGGTGAGCGCCTGCGCGATGCCGTCGGAGATGCCGCCCTGCATCTGCGCTTCCAGCCCGCGCGGGTTGAGCGCGAGGCCGGTGTCGACGGCGAGCACCACCTTCGTCACGCGCGGCCCGGTGACGGCGTTGCGGATCTGCCGGTTCACCGTCTCGGGCCGGCAGTCGATCTCCACGAGGACCGCGACGGCGCCCTTGTACTCCTTGTGCACGGCGATGCCCTGCGCGCAGCCGTCGGGCATCGACCGGCCCCACTCCCCTTCCTCGGCGACCTCGTCGAGGACCGCGATCAGCCGTTCGTCGTCGAGGAAGGAGCGGCGGAACTCGTAGCGGTCCTTGCCCATCTTCGCGGCCAGCTGGTCGACGATGAGTTCCTGGGCGGTGCGCACGTCCGGGTTGAACAGGTTCCGGTTGGAGCCGGTGGGGAACGTGTCGTACTGCATGATCTCGTTGAGCAGCTGGGTGGTGACCCCGAACTTGTAGGGCACGCCGACGGTCAGCTCGAACACCGGCACCGAGAACGCGGCGAAGTTGCCCAGCCCCAGCGGGGGCAGCCGGGCGGCGACGGACGTGATCGCCTCCGCGAAGCCCATCGTGTAGTCGGTGGCGATGCTGGTGTGCCGCTGCTCGAAGGTGAGCACCTTGTCGTCGACGTAGCTGGCGCGGATGCGGGAGGTGCACATCGGGTGGGTGCGGCCCTGGCGGCATTCGTCGGTGCGGTGCCACATGAGCTTGACGGGCTTGCCGAGCTCCTTGGAGATCTCCACGGCCTCCAGCACGACGTCGTTGAACATGCGCCGGCCGAACGCGCCGCCGCCCTGCTGGACGTGCACGCTGACCGCTTCCTGCGGCAAGCCCAGCTTCGCGGCGACCTCCTGCTTGCACAGGATCGGCGATTGCAGGCAGGACCAGATCTCGGCGCTGCCGGGGCGCACGTCGGCTACGGCGGTGTTCGGTTCGAGCGCGGCGTTGTTGCGGAAGTGGAAGGTGAACTCTCCCTCCACTGTGGACCCGGTGTCCGGGACGACGAGCGGAATCTCGGAGGCCTTGATCTTCTCCAGCACGGTGTCGTCGGATTCGCCGTCGACGGTGCCGGGTTCCCAATTCACCTCCAACGCGCGGACCGCGTCGATGCACTGGCCGAAGGTGCGGGCGCGCACCGCGACACCGGTGGAGATCGGGACGACGTCGGTGACGCCGGGCATCCCGCGCACCTCGTCGAGGTTCACCACCGACTCCGGGCCGCCCTTGATCGTCGGCGGGCGGCACACCATCGTCGGCAGCGCGTCGGGGATGTCGAGGTCCATGCTGAACTTCTTGCGGCCGGTGACGGCGTCGAGGGCGTCGACCCGGTTGTGCGGTTTGCCGAGGACGCGGAACTCGCTCTCCGGCTTGAGCACCGCCTCGACCTGCTCGGTGACGTCGCTGGCGGCCTTCTGCGCGAGGTCGCCGTAGGGCAGCTGGGTGCCCGCGACCGAGCTGATGATGCCGAGCTTGCTGGTGAGCAGTCCGACGGGTTCGCCGAGCTCGTTCGCGGCGGCCTGCAACAACCGACCGCGGGCGATGGCCGCGGCCACCCGGACCGGCGTGTAGATGGAGATCGCCGTGTTGGAACCGGCGGTGAACTGGTTGAACAGCAGCTCGGGGCGGGCGTCGGCCAGCGACACCCGGACCTTCTCCACCGGCAGGTCCAGCTCCTCCGCGATGATCATCGCGACCATGGTGGTGATGCCCTGCCCGCTCTCGGTGCGCGGCATCTCGAAGGACGCGGTGCCGTCCTCGTGCACCTGCACCGAGATGAGGTTCGAGGTGGGCAGCGCCGACTCGGTGAGCAGGTCGTTGAGATCCAGGATGTCGGAGGGTTCCGGCAGCGCCGCGTGCGCGGTCGCCGGATCCGCGAACTGCCCCAGCTGCGCGGCGGCGGCCACGGTGGGCGCGGCCAGCAGCAGACCGAGGAACCGGCGGCGGTCGAGGCCGGTGGCCCCGGGGTCCGGGCTCTCCAGGCTGCTCGGCCGAGGTCCACGGCCTGGTCGGGAGGTGCGGCGCTGGTCCATCGCGCTCCTTCCGCCGCTTCCCCGTGCGGCGGGGACGGCGATCGATCGACGTTGATCGGTGGTGGGATCGGAGACCCATCCTGATCAGCACCGGCCCGCGGATCGAGGGCGTTCCGCCCACCGATCCGCACCGGATCTTGTGCGGATTGCCATCACGCGCGCCGCCGGATGGCCCATCGGGTGCTCGCACGACTGGTGGACTTGCCGTGATCCGGAAATTACCCTTCCCCGAACGGCGCTCGCGGGAGCCGCAAAGGAGCGGAGCTCATGACCGACGAATCCACCACGGAACAGCCAGGTCAGGACACCGGCGACGGGGAGCAGCGGATGCTCGCCGGGCTGGCGCGGGCCTCGCTGGCGAGGGTTCCGGAGCTCGCCGACGCGCTGGTGGACCAGACGTGGGGTTCGGTGTACACCCCGGACGGACCGGTCGCCAAGGACGACCTGTGGCGCTCCTGCCGGGACAACATTCACGGCATGCTCACGACGCTGAGCGGCACCGGCCCGTCCCGGCCGGACCTGCTGGGACCGGCCCGCAGCACCGGCGTGCGCCGGGCGCAGCAGCACTGCCCGCTGGACTGGGTGCTGCACGCGTGGCGGCTCAGCGGCCAGGTGCTGTGGGCCGACATGGCCGAGCACACCGGGGCGCACGGCCCGCAGCACCTGCGGGAGCTGGTCGGTTCGGCCGGGGAGCTGTGGGGCGTCACCGAACGGTTCTCCATCGAGATGGCGCTGAGCTACCACGCCGCGGAGCAGGAACTGCTCGGTGGCGCGGAACTGCGCAGCACGATGATCATGGACGCGCTGCTGGACGGGCGGGCCGCCGAGGTGCGCGGGGAAGCCGAGCACCTGCTCGGGCTGGGACGCGGCAAGCGGTTCGTGGTGGCCGTCGCCGAAACCTCCGGGGAGCGCCCCGCGTCACCGCGCGAACTCGCCGACGGGTTGCGGCGACGCGGCCTGGACTCCACGTGGCGGCTGCGCACCGGTTGCCAGGTCGGGATCATCGGCGTCGGCGAGGGCCAGCCCGCCGAGGTCGCGGGCGCGCTGCGCGAACGCGCGGTGGCGCGCATCGGGGTGTCCCAGTCGCTGTCGGCGCTGATGGAGGTCGGCGCCGGGTACCGGATGGCGATGCTGGCGATGACGACGCTGCCCGCGCACCGGCCCGGCGCGGTGTCGCTGGACGAGTGCCTGCCGGACGCCTTGGCGCTGAGCTCGCCGGAACTGGCGGACCGGATGGTGCTGGTGACGTTCGGGCCGGTTCTCGCGCTTCCCACCGCGGAGCGGGAGGAGCTGCTGCACACGGTGTCGGTGTGGATCCGCTCGCTCGGCTCCACGCTGCGCGCGGCGAAATCGCTGTACTGCCACCGGAACACGGTGCTCAACCGGCTGCGGCGGATGGAGTCGCTGACCCACCTGGATCTCAGCGATGTGACGGTGTGGCCGCAGATCCTGCTCGCCCTGTCCATCCTCCGCCGCGAAGGCCGCCTCCCCGCCGAACCCGACACCCCCTGACCGGACCACGACCGCAGAACCCACCCACCGAGCCACATCGTCCGCCTGTCAGCGGCGGAGCCGCTCGCCTTCGCTTCCGCCTGTCAGCGGCGGAGCCGCTGAGCTGACGACCACGCACGCAACCGGACCACCCGCGGGTTCTCAGCGCTTTCCTCGCGAGGGCAGCTTTTTTGGGCCGGGGGGGGGGGCCGGGCGGAAAGACAACCCCAGCGGCGGGCACGCGGGGCGGGGGG
>NZ_JAIUKC010000066.1:0-8981 GCF_020177435.1 Saccharopolyspora sp. 7B
CCCCACCCGCGGGTTCCCCCCGCTTTCCTCGCGAGGACAGCTTTTTCCCTCGTGGCGGAGCCACTCGGGAAAAAGATCCCGCAGCGAGGAAAGCGCTGAGGTTCCGCCACCCGACCCCCGAGCAACAGGAGCGGGACGAACGATCACACATCGCCGGTCGCGAAATACGCTCGGCAGCGACCTTCGTCGTCGTAGTCGGTGGCGATCTCCAGGACCTGCTCCTCCCCGACCGGCAGCAGCGAGGAGCTGTAGTTCGGGCACGGGTCGTCGCGCGCCGCCGGGACCTCCACAGGTGCGGGGATCGGGACGGGCGTGCTCGAACCCGGCTGCTCGGTGACGAACAGCGTCGCCCCGTTGCCCTCGGCGACGGTCCCGTCGGCGTGCTTGAGCTCCTGGCCGACGGTGACGACCTTCCCGTCCGGCGTCACGGTGATCTTCGGTGCGTGCGCGAAGAACCGCCCGTCCTCGGTCGCGAGCAGCGTGCCGTGCGCGGCCGGATCGCCCCAGTCCGAGCCGTCGTCGGAGAGCCGGAAGTAGGCGGCGCAGCTGTACGGGTCGCCCCCACCGCAGATCTCGTAGGACAGGTAGTACCGACCGTCCGGCAATGGCCGCACCACCGCCATCCCGGGTCGCAGGTCGCCTTCCGGGACCTGCACCACCGGCTCCGGCGCGCCCCAGTTCACGCCGTCGGTGGAGGTGGTGCGGTGCAGCACCTGGCTGTGGCCGGGCTGGTTCTCGTCGGCGTAGTAGCAGCCGAGGGTTCCGGCGGCGTCCACGGCCAGCTCCGGTTCCCACATGCCACCGGTGCCGGTGGCGGTCGCGCAGGTCGACAGGTACGTCCAGGTGCGGCCGCGGTCCTGGCTCTGGAACACCGGCAGCCGCATCCGCCGGTCGGTCTCCTGGTCGGCGCCCGCGCTGCCCGTCCACAGCAGCGTCCCCGCGGGCAGATCTCCCACCGGGTTCGGCAGTTCCAGCAGGGAGCCGCAGCACAGGCCGTCGCTGAAGCCGTCATCGGTGATGCGGCCGACCTCGGTGAAGGTGGCGCCGTCGTCGGTGCTCTCGTAGAGGGGGACGGAACCGCCGCCGGGACCGAAGCTCACCGTCGCCGTCAGCACCGCCCCGGAGTCCTCGCCCGCGTGCCGCAGCCGGACCGTGGTCGGGTAGTAGGCCACGTCGTCGGACAGCGGGGTCCCGGTCGCGGCCGGTGCCACCGCCGATCCGGTCCCGTCCGCCGGCCCGGCCTCCACCGCTGATCCGGCCCCCGTCGCTGATCCGGCCCCCGTCGCTGATCCGGGCAGCGCCATCGCCGCCAGCACCCCGCACAGCAGCAGCATCCCCGGTCTCGCACGCCGCATCGGTTCCCCTTCCGCCCAGCCCACGAGCGCACCCGCTCGATGATCAGGGGGAAGTCTGCCCGTTCCGGGCGGTTCGCGGTAGCCGCCGACAGTGGCAGCCCGCGGGCTCATCGCCCCGCCCACTCCGGGCCGTCGGGGAAGCGGAAGCGGCGCAGCGACTCGGGCAGGATCCGCGCGCTGTAGCCCGGTGCGTCCGGTGGCAGGTAGCGCGCGCCGCGCAGCCGCACCGGGTCGGCGAAGTGCTCGTGCAGGTGGTCCACGTACTCCACCACCCGCCCGTCCATCGACCCGCTCACCGCCACGTAGTCGAAGATCGACAAGTGCTGCACCAGTTCGCACAACCCCACTCCCCCGGCGTGCGGGCACACCGGCACCCCGCGCGCGGCGGCGAGCAGCAGCACCGCGACGGCCTCGTTGACCCCGGCGAGCCGGCACGCGTCGAGCTGGCAGACGCCGATCGCCTCCGCCTGCAGGAACTGCTTGAACATGACGGCGTTGTGCGCGTGCTCGCCGGTCGCGACCCGGGTGGGGGCGATGGCGCGCTGGATCGCGGCGTGCCCGAGCACGTCGTCGGGGCTGGTGGGTTCCTCGAACCAGTGGACGTCGTGCTCGGCGAGGCCGCGGTGCCAGCGGATCGCGTCCGCCACCCCGAGCGCCTGGTTCGCGTCGATCATGAGGCGGCGGTGCGGGCCGAGCTCCTCGCGGGCGATGCGGCAGCGCCGCCGGTCGTCGTCCAGGTCCGCGCCGACCTTCAGCTTCACCGAGTCCCAGCCGGCGGCGACCGCGTCCCGGCACAGCCGCCGCAACTTCGCGTCGTCGTAGCCGAGCCAGCCCGCGCTGGTGGTGTAGGCCGGGTAGCCGCTCTCGCGGACGCGCCGCTCCCGCTCGGCCCGGCCGGGTTCGGCGCGCCGCAGCAGGTCCAGGGCCGCCGCCGGGCTCAGCTCGTCGCGCAGGTAGCGCCAGTCCACCAGGTCCACGATGCGGTCCGGCGGCAGGTCGGCCAGCAGCTTCCACACCGGCTTGCCCGCGAGCTTCGCCGCCAGGTCCCACACCGCGTTCACCACGGCGGCCGTCGCCAGGTGCAGCACGCCCTTGTCCGGGCCGAGCCACCGCAGCTGGCTGTCGGCGGCCAGGTGCCGGGCGAAGCCGCCGAGGTCCGCGGTGATCTCCTCGACGGGCATCCCGCGGACCCGGCGGGCGACGACCTCCACGGCGGCCACGACGAGCTCGTTGCCGCGGCCGATGGTGAAGGTGAACCCGTGGCCCGCGGGGACCCGCGGGTGGTCGGTGCGCAGTACCAGGTAGGCCGCCGAGTAGTCCGGCGCCGGGTTCGTCGCGTCGGAACCGTCGAGCTCCCGCGAGGTGGGGAACCGCAGGTCCACGGTCTCGAAGTCCAGGATGCGGGCGGTCATCGGCGGCTCCTCGCTGCGGCGGCTCCAGCTCGAACCCACCAGACGATCCGGCCGCGCGCAAGGAGGAATCCCGTTGCCCCGCACGGGATTCCTCCATCCGGACCTGCGCTCAGCCCGCGCGGCGGCCGACGCGTTCGACCGCGGCGACCAGCGCGGCGCCCTGTCCGGTCAGCGCGTCGCGGAGCCGGGCGACCTGTTCCGGCCGCGCGCGCTGCGGCGTACCCGCGTCGAACGGCGGCGCCGGGTCGTACTCCAGGACGAGCTGCGCGAACTCGGCGGTCTCCGCGTCGAGCAGGCGGGCCACCAGGGTGAGCCCGAAGTCGATGCCCGCGGTGACGCCGCCGCCGGTGATCCGGTTGCCGTCCTCGCACACCCGCTCGGCGGACACCTCGACGCCGAGCCCGGCCAGCAGCTCCCGCGTCGCCCAGTGGGTCGCCGCCCGGTGCCCGTCGAGGAGCCCGGCCGCGGCCAGCACCATCGACCCGGTGCACACCGAGGTCACGTACCCGGCGGTGCGCCCGCGGTCGGCGAGGAATTCCAGCACGGCCGCGTCGGACAGCAGGGCGCTGACGTCCCCGCCGGGTACGAACAGCACGTCCACCTCGGCCGGGCAGTCCGCGAAGGTGGCCGTCGGCTCGATCCGCGCCCCGCTGTCGCAGCGCACCGGATCCGGCGTCGCCCCGACCAGCGACACCTGCATGCCCGCCGCGGTGAACACCGCCTGCGGGCCGACCAGGTCGAGCACCGTCATCCCGTCGAACACCAGCATCGCGGCGGTGCGGGCGGGTGCGCCCGGGTTCTCGGTCATCAGTCCTCCGTCGTTCGATCCGATGACCTCACGCTAGGAGCGATCGACTCCCCGGAACCGGGGTGGAACGGCCAGGTTCCGCCGGATTCCGGCCGCTCACCGCCTGCGCGGCGCGGCCCGGTCCAGGTTGAACAGGTCGTAGAGGCGCTGTTGCACCTCGGTGCGATCGGTGATCACCCGGCGGGTGCGCGGCCTGCCCCCGGTCGACGGGTAGCGCAGCACCGTCTCCTGGATGCCCGCGAGCTGCTCGAACATCTCCCGCACCGACAGGTCCAGCCCGGCCTGGTTGGCCTCCTGCCGCATCAGGTGCAGCACCGACACGGCCAGCACCGAGATCATCCGGTCCACCGCGATCCGCTCCGCGTCCGCCCGCCCGCGCGCCTGCGGGCCGCGGAGCCTGCCGAACGTGGAGTCCAGGTGGTAGCGGGCGCGGTAGGCGGTGATCACCTCGGCGGCGGACCACGAGTCCCGGTCGGTGACCAGCAGCTGCTTGCCGAAGAACTCCGCGGCCACCCGCCTGCGCGCCGCCGCGTCGATGTGCCAGTGCAACCGCAGCTCCCCCGGCGCCGACCCCTGCAACGAGGTCACCAGCACCCGGTCCAGCCAGCGCACCCGGGTGATCCGGGAGATCTCCGCGAGCACGTGGTCCCGGGACCGCCGGTTGCCGCCCGCGGCGAGCGCCTCGGCGAGACCGTCGAGCCGCCGCGCCGCCTGGCCCAGCGCCTCGGTGAACCCGCGGGCCTGCGCCGCGTGCAGCGTCTCCGAGTGGGTGAGCAGCACCCGCCTGCTCACCCCGTCCACCACGGCCCGGGTGTCCAGCGCCGTCAGCCCCGGCAGCCGCCGCGGGTCCACCGGGCGCCGCGCCGTCGGCGGGTGCGCCAGCAGCTCCGGGTGGTCGCCGGGCAGCAGGCCGCCGACGAAGCCCAGCCCCGCGTCCGGGTGCGCGTGCGGATGGGTGCCCGCGTCGTGCACCACGGTGATCTCGCCGGTGCCCGCCCGTTCCCGGTGCCGTTCGGCGAGGCGCTGCGCCAGATCCCCGTACGGCGCGCGGTCGGCCCTGCCGCACAGGTGGTCCTGCGTGAGCAGCGGGATCGTGCCGTCCCGGCTCACCAGCACGCCCATCCCGGCCGGTTCGCCGCGGTCCGGTGCGGCCGGGGAGCTCAGGTGCGGAACGTCCACCACCAGCGCGGGCAGCACGTCCGGGGCGCCCAGCTGCGCGCGCACCGCGGCGGCCATCCCGAACTCCACCTCGCGGCGCTGCTCCGGGCCGACCTTGCGCAGCGCGCGCCGCATCCGGCCCGGTTCCCACAGCTGCGCGGGCGGCTCGGGGCGGATCAGCCGGGACACCTCCGGCCACCACCGCGCCGGTTCCCGGTCCGCGGTGGCCCGGTGCAGCACGGCCAGCGCCACCACGGTTCCCGCCGAGACCGCCGTGCGCTGCCTGCCTACGGCCGCGTCCACGATCCCGGCCAGGTCCAGCCGCCGGATCGCGCCCCACACGGCGGCGACCTCGCCGAACGCGAGGTGGCGGGTGTGCTCGGGTTCGGCGGCGACCCGGTCCACCGCGGCCGCCACGTCCTCGGCGGTGCCGAGGTAGCGCTGGGCCACGATGCGCGGCTCGCCGTCCACCCGCGCGGACTCCACCGCGTAGTAGTAGGTGCGGCCCCCGATCCGCTTGCCGACGATCGAAGCCATGCTTTAGGTAATACACGCGCCGGTCGCCGCCCACAACCGGATGTGAGCCGCTGATCAGGCACGACACCGCCGGTGACGGGCCGGTGACGGGCGGCCGCGTTCGTGTACTGGCGAGGGCCGCCGGGGTCCGCTTAGCGTTCCCCGCATGGCTTCCGACGACGTTCCCACCACCGCGGCCGCCCCGAACGCCTCCGCGATGCGCCGCGCCCTCGCCCGCGCGCGGGACGGCAAGGCGCTCGACCGCGACGAGGTCACCGTGCTGCTGCAGGCGCGGGACGCGGACCTGGACCGGCTGGCCGAGTACGCGGCCCGCACCCGCGACGCCGGGCTGCGCGACGTGGGGCGCGAGGGCGTCATCACCTACAGCCGCAAGGTGTTCATCCCGCTGACCCGGTTGTGCCGGGACCGCTGCGGGTACTGCACGTTCGTCACCGTCCCCGGCCGCGTCGAATCGCCCTACCTGTCCCCGGACGAGGTCCTCGACATCGCCCGCAAGGGCGCGGCGATGGGCTGCAAGGAAGCGCTGTTCACCCTCGGCGACCGTCCGGAGGACCGGTGGACGGCGGCGCGCGACTGGCTCGACGCGCACGGCTACGACGACACGCTGTCCTACGTGCGGGCGATGGCGATCCGGGTGCTGGAGGAGACCGGCCTGCTGCCGCACCTGAACCCGGGCGTGATGAGCTGGCAGGAGCTGCAGCGGCTCAAGCCGGTGGCGCCGTCGATGGGCATGATGCTGGAGACCACCGCCGCCCGGCTGTTCACCGAGAAGGGCGGCCCGCACTTCGGCTCCCCCGACAAGGACCCCGAGGTGCGGCTGCGGGTCCTGGAGGACGCCGGGCGCACCACGGTCCCGTTCACCACCGGCATCCTCATCGGCATCGGCGAGGACCACGGCGAGCGCGCCGACGCGATCTTCGCGATCCGCAAGGCGGCCCGCGCCTACGGCGGCATCCAGGAGGTGATCGTGCAGAACTTCCGCGCCAAGCCGGACACGAAGATGCGCGCCACCCCCGACGCCGACCTGCAGGAACTGGCCGCCACCATCGCGGTCACCAGGATCGTGCTCGGCCCGAAGATGCGGGTGCAGGCGCCGCCGAACCTGATCGGCGACGAGTACGCGCTGATGATCCGGGCCGGCATCGACGACTGGGGCGGGGTGTCGCCGCTGACCCCGGACCACGTGAACCCGGAGCGCGAGTGGCCGCAGATCGACGAGCTGGCGCGGCTCACCGAGCAGGCCGGGTTCCGGCTGCGCGAGCGCCTCACCATCTACCCCGAGTACGTGCGGGCGGGCGAGCCGTGGCTGGACCCGCGGCTGAACGCGCACGTCGCGGCGCTCGCCGACCCGGACACCGGCCTCGCCAAGGAAGGCGTGCAGCCGACCGGCATCACCTGGCAAGAGCCGGACGGCGGCTGGCAGAACCTCGCGGGCAGCGGGCGCACCGACCTGCACGTGGAGGTGGACACCGTCGGGCGCACCGGCGACCGGCGCAGCGACTTCGACTCGGTCTACGGCGACTGGGGCGAGCTGGCCGAGCGGGTGCCGACCGCGCCGCGCCGGATGGACTCCGACGTGCGGGCCGCGCTGCGGCGCGCCGAGCAGGACCCGGCGAACCTGCCGACCGAGGACGCGCTGGCGCTGCTGCACGCCGACGGCGCCGACCTGGACGCGGTGACCGCGCTGGCCGACGGGCTGCGCCGGGACGCAGTCGGCGACGACGTGACGTTCGTGGTCACCAGGAACATCAACTTCACCAACGTCTGCTACACCGGCTGCCGGTTCTGCGCGTTCGCGCAGCGGCGCACCGACGCGGACGCCTACACGCTGTCGCTGTCCCAGGTCGGCGACCGGGTGGACCAGGCGTGGGCGGCGGGCGCGACGGAGATCTGCATGCAGGGCGGCATCCACCCGGACCTGCCCGGCACCGCCTACTTCGACCTGGCCGCCGAGGTCAAGCGCAGGCAGCCCGGCATCCACCTGCACTCCTACAGCCCGATGGAGGTCGTCAACGGCGCCTCCCGCACGAACCTGTCCATCCGGGACTGGCTGACCCGCGCGCACGAGTCCGGTGTGGACTCGTTGCCGGGCACCGCCGCGGAGATCCTCGACGACGACGTGCGCTGGGTGCTCACCAAGGGCAAGCTGCCCACCTCCAGCTGGATCGAGGTGGTCGGCACCGCGCACGAGCTGGGCATCCCCACCACCTCCACGATGATGTACGGGCACGTGGACACCCCGGAGCACTGGGTCGGGCACATCAAGCTGATCGGTGAGCTGCAGCGGAAAACCCTGGAGAAGACCGGGAAGCGCGGGTTCACCGAGTTCGTGCTGCTGCCGTTCATCCACCAGAACTCGCCGATCTACCTGGCGGGGCTGGCGCGCGCGGGCACCACGCCGCGGGAGAACCGGGCGGTGCACGCGGTGGCGCGCATCCTGCTGCACGGGCTGATCGACAACATCCAGTGCTCGTGGGTGAAGCTCGGCGATGACGGCTGCCGGGACGTGCTCGCGGGCGGGGTGAACGACCTGGGCGGCACGCTGATGGAGGAGACGATCAGCAGGATGGCCGGTGCCGACAACGGTTCCTACAAGACGATCAGCGACCTGGCGGAGCTGGTGGCGCCGACCGGGCGCCCGCTGCGGCAGCGCACCAGCCTGTACGGCAGGCCGGACGAGGAGCGCGTCGCGGCGGCCACGGCCAGCGACGGGGTGACCCCGGCGGTGCGCCGGTCGCTGCCGGTCGTGAGCTGAGCCGGTTTCGAGCGGGGCCGGTCGCGCACGCGCGGTCGGCCCCGCCGCGCTTCCCGGGGAGTTCCGGAGCGCGGAACCGCCGGAGAACGCGGGGTCTCCCGACGGCACAGGGCTTCCGGCGGCACGGGGCTTCCGACGGCGCAGGGCTTCCGGAGAGCCCGTGAAACGCGAACTCGGACCGGATGGTGGACCGCGAACGGTCTCGCCCGGTCTCGACGATTCACCATTGTCGAGCGCGCGGACGCGCCGTTCGTCAATTCCGCTGTCGATTTCTCGCCAAGCGAGTCGCACGACCACCCGACGGCAGCCGCGCACCGCGGCGCCGAACCGGGCCGCGCCCCACGCGCATCCCGCTCCGCACCGCCATGACCTGCGGGTGAGCACTGCGACCACGGGTCCACCCGAGCCGGTGGGTGGACCGCGGCCGATCGCATCACCGCCCTGCGCCGGCATCGCCCGCGAGACCGGGAGAGCCCTTCGGAACCGATTCCGACGACGAGCAGGGGTGAGTTAACAACACGGCAATCGCGGGGTCAAGTTCTCATCCGACGATCCGGGCGGAACTCCTTTTCCCATTCACATCTCCGGGAATTCCCGGGGCGATCTCCGGTCTTGACTTTCGGACGCGGGACCGCAGAATCATGGGAGCGTTCTCACGGGAGCGGCCACCCCACGGGCCACCCGCGAGCGACGACGAGCCGGACTAGTCCCGCGCGGACCGCCGCCCACGTGGCGACCGCGGAACCCGTCGGACACGCCCTCGTCGGAAAGGCTCGCCGTGCCGCTCCCCCTCCGCGCAGGCCTCGCCGCGCCGACGTCCCCCGATCCCCCGCCGCCCACCGGGCCGCGGGCGCAGCACAACCGGGGGAGGGGGGGGTTCCGCGGGGTGCTCCCCGGGGCCCGCGAGGGCGCGCCGCCGGTGGACGGGCCGGGTCCGCTGTCGATGAGCGAGCCGG
>NZ_JAIUKC010000067.1:0-20694 GCF_020177435.1 Saccharopolyspora sp. 7B
GGGGTGGCCCGCACGAGGGGTGGGGCCACCCCGGATTCTCGCGTCCGCCCGCGCGCTCGGCGACGGATCCGTTTCGCGTAGCCTGGGGACGTCGTGGACATTTCGGACGAGTCCGCCGTGGACGGCGGCCCAGCCCCCGCCCTGCGCGCCCCTCGCCGCGCGCTCGTCGTCCTGGCCGGGCTGCCCGGCGCGGGCAAGAGCACCGTGCTGCACAAGCTGGTCGCACCGCCGGGCACGGTGGTGCTGGACTCCGAGCAGGTCCGGGCCCGCCTCAAGGCGCTGCTGCCCGACGCCGTCCCGTACCGCTGGTACCGGCCGCTGGTGCACGCGGTGCACCGCTCGCGCATCGCCTGGTACTGCCTGCGCTCCCGCGGCCGCGTCGTCGCGCACGAACCCTCCACCCGCGCCACCACCCGGCTGATGCTGGTGCTGTTCGCGCTGCTCAGCGGGCGGCGGCGGATCCTGGTGTGGCTGCACGTCGGGCCGGAGGAGGCGTTGGCCGGGCAGCACGCCCGCGGCAGGCTCATCCGGGGCCACGCGTTCCAGCTGCACGTGCACCGGGCGCACCGGATGCATCGGGCGCTGCTGTCCGGACGCGCGCCGCGCGGCTGGCAGGAGGTGCACCTCTACACGCGCGCCGACGTGACCGGTGGGCTGCGCCTGCTCGGCCCCCGCTGACCTGGCGGCGAGGTGAGATTCGTCCCGATAGCACGGGTGGGTTCGCCCGCCCGAACAGATGATCGCTACCCTGGACGACGACGCGGGGGCAGATTCCGCCGCGTCTGGCTGAGACAGCGAGCTGCGAGTGACTGGCAACAGTGCGTGTGCGTGCCAGGTGTGCGCGGCTTGACATGCGCGAGCAGCACCGCCCGCCCTTGGAGACGGCGACGGCGGAGCTGTGTTCGGACCTGACTGTTGCGATCGCCGCGTGCAGTGGACGTCGGTGCAGGGCCGTGACGCATTCCGGTTCAGCCCTGGCGACCACTACCGAGGAGATCCGCTACACCCATGCCCCAAATCGATCAAGCAGTTTCCGGTGTGCTCTTGACCGGCGACGCGAGCTCCGAGCTGCCCGCCGCCGACTTCAACGGCGAGCAGGCGGTCACCGCCGCCGTCGAGTCCGTCGAATCCGCGCTGGCCGAGCAGGCGTCGGAGACGGCCACCGCCGAGCAGGCTCCGGTCGAGCAGCCCGCCGCTGAGCAGGCTGCCGTCGAGGAGCAGCCCGCCGCCGAGCAGGCCCCCACCGGCTTCGACGCTCTCGCGCTCGACCCGCTGGTCCGCAAGGTCCTCGTCGAGCTCGGCTACGAGACGCCCTCGCCGATCCAGGAGCAGACCATCCCGCCGCTGCTGGAAGGCCGCGACGTGATGGGCCTGGCACAGACCGGCACCGGCAAGACGGCCGCGTTCGCGCTGCCGATCCTCACCAACCTCGACCTCGACGCGCCCGGCCCGCAGGCCCTGGTGCTGGCCCCGACCCGCGAGCTGGCCATCCAGGTCGCCGAGGCGTTCCAGCGCTACGCCAAGCACCTGCCGGGCTTCAACGTGCTGCCGATCTACGGCGGCCAGAGCTACGGCCCGCAGCTGGCCGGGCTCAAGCGTGGCGCGCACGTCGTCGTCGGCACCCCGGGCCGGCTCATCGACCACCTGGACAAGGGGTCGCTGAACCTGCGCAACCTCAAGCACCTGGTGCTCGACGAGGCCGACGAGATGCTGCGGATGGGCTTCATCGAGGACGTCGAGCGCATCCTGCAGTCGGTGCCGGCGCAGCGGCAGGTCGCGCTGTTCTCCGCGACGATGCCCGGCGCGATCCGCAAGATCAGCCAGTCGTACCTGCGCGAGCCGGTGGAGATCTCGGTCAAGACCAAGACCTCCACGGCCACCAACATCACGCAGAAGTACGTGCCGGTGCGCGGCCCGTACAAGCTGGACGCGCTGACCCGCATCCTCGAAGTGCAGACCTTCGACGCGATGATCGTGTTCGCCCGCACCAAGCAGATCACCGAGGAGCTCGCCGAGAAGCTCAAGGCGCGCGGCTTCAACGCCGCCGCGATCAACGGTGACGTGCCGCAGGCGCAGCGCGAGCGGACCATCGGGCACCTGCGCGAGGGCCGGATCGACATCCTGGTGGCCACCGACGTCGCGGCCCGCGGGCTCGACGTGGAGCGCATCTCGCACGTGCTGAACTACGACATCCCGCACGACAGCGAGTCGTACGTGCACCGCATCGGCCGCACCGGCCGGGCCGGGCGCAGCGGCGAGGCGATCCTGTTCGTCTCCCCGCGCGAGCGGCACATGCTGCGCTCCATCGAGAAGGCCACCCGGCAGTCCATCGAGCAGATGGACCTGCCCAGCGTGGACGACGTGAACGACCAGCGCCTCGCCCGCTTCGCCCAGGGGATCACCGACACCCTGGAGAAGGGCGGTCTGGAGCTGTTCCACAACCTCGTGCAGGAGTACGAGCGCACCCACGACGTGCCCGCGGCGGAGATCGCCGCCGCGCTGGCCGGCATGGTGCAGGGCGACCGCCCGCTGCTGCTCGAACCGGAACCGCAGGACAACCGCCGCGGTCACCGCGACGGCGGCTTCGAGCCCGCCGGTACCGACACCGACACTTACCGGGTCGAGGTCGGCCGCCGGAACCGCGTCACGCCGAGCGCCCTGGTCGGCGCGCTGGCCAACGAGGGCGGCCTGCACAGCAAGCACATCGGGCACATCGACATCCGGGCCGAGCACACGCTCATCGAACTGCCCGCGAACCTGCCCGAGGACATGCTGCGCAAGCTCAGCAAGACCCAGGTCGCCGGCCGCGGCCTGCGGATCAGCCGGGCCGACGGCGAGGTGCTGGCCCGCCGCGGTCCGCGTCCCGGCCGGGACAAGCCGCGCCCGCACCGCAAGGGCGGCCCGCGGGCACCGCAGCAGGGCGGCCGGCCCGGCGGCGGCTACGGCAAGCGCCCCAGCCGCGACCGCACCTGATGACGAGGGCGGCGCGGTCTCCCCTGGAGGCCGCGCCGCCCGCTCGTCCGCCCCGCGCCCGCCGCTCGGACGCGGGCACCCGCCCGGCGGTCGCCTCCGGCGATTCCGGGTGCGGTTACCCTCGACCCTCAGGTACATCATTCGACTCAGGAGCGGCGAGAACCCGTGTTCGACACCCTTAGCGACCGGCTCACCTCGGTTCTGCAGAACCTGCGCGGCAAGGGCCGGCTCTCGGACGCCGACATCGACGCCACGGCGCGCGAGATCCGCATCGCCCTGCTGGAAGCGGACGTGGCGCTGCCGGTGGTCCGCGCGTTCATCGCGGGTGTCAAGGACCGCGCGAAGGGTGCCGAGGTCTCCGGTGCGCTCAACCCGGCCCAGCAGGTCGTCAAGATCGTCAACGAGGAGCTCGTCGGCATCCTCGGCGGCGAGACCCGCAGGCTGGAGCACGCCAAGAACCCGCCCACGGTGATCCTGCTCGCCGGGCTCCAGGGCTCGGGCAAGACGACCCTGTCCGGGAAGCTCGCCAAGTGGCTCTCCGGCCAGGGGCACACCCCGATGCTGGTGGCCTGCGACCTGCAGCGCCCCAACGCGGTCACCCAGCTCCAGGTCGTCGGCGAACGCGCCGGCGTGCCGGTGTTCGCCCCGGAACCGGGCAACGGCACCGGTGACCCGGTGGACGTGGCGCGGCGCAGCCTCGACGAGGCGAAGCGCGCGCAGCACGACGTGGTCATCGTCGACACCGCGGGCCGCCTCGGCGTGGACGAGGAGATGATGCGCCAGGCCGCGGACATCCGGGACGCCGTCCAGCCGGACGAGATCCTGTTCGTGGTCGACGCCATGATCGGCCAGGACGCGGTGTCCACCGCGGAGGCCTTCCGGGACGGCGTCGGCTTCTCCGGCGTGGTGCTCACCAAGCTCGACGGCGACGCCCGCGGTGGTGCCGCGCTGTCGGTGCGGCACGTGACCGGCCAGCCGATCATGTTCGCCTCCAACGGGGAGAAGCTGGAGGACTTCGACGTCTTCCACCCGGACCGGATGGCGAGCCGGATCCTGGGCATGGGCGACATGCTCACCCTCATCGAGCAGGCCGAGCAGGCGTTCGACGCCGACCAGGCCGAGCAGGCGGCGCAGAAGCTCGGCTCCGGGCAGCTCACCCTGGAGGACTTCCTGGAGCAGATGCAGGCGGTCCGCCGGATGGGCCCGCTGCAGAACCTGCTGGGCATGCTCCCGGGCGCGAACCAGATGAAGGACCAGCTCGCCAACTTCGACGAGAAGCACCTGGACCGGGTGCAGGCGATCATCCACGGCATGACGCCCGCCGAGCGCTCCGACCCGAAGATCATCAACGCGTCCCGGCGGCAGCGCATCGCCAAGGGTTCCGGCGTCACCGTCAGCGACATCAACGACCTGGTGAACCGCTTCTTCGAGGCCCGCAAGATGATGCAGCAGATGGCCGGCCAGTTCGGCGGCTTCGGCGGCGGGGGCGGCAAGAAGGGCAAGAAGGGCAAGGGCAAGAACCGCAAGGGCAAGGCCAAGGGGCCGACCCCGCCGAAGGGCATGCGCGGCATGCCCGGCGGGTTCCCCGGACTGCCCCCGGGCGGACTCCCCGGCGGGATGCCCGGGGCGGGCCCGGACACGTCCCAGCTGCAGGGCGGGCTCAACGAGCTCCCGGCCGGGTTCGACCCGTCCAAGCTGAACTTCGGCGGCAAGAAGAAGAAATGACCGCGCCGCTGCACCTGCGCGGCGTGCTGCTGCCCGAGGGCGAAGCCGGTGAGCTGTGGATCGGCGACGGCCTGATCAGCCGCACGCCGCTGCCCGGCGCGACCACCGCGCTCGACGGCGGGTACGTGCTGCCCGGGCTCGTCGACGCGCACTGCCACGTCGGCATCGGCCCGAACGGCCCGGTCGACCTGGAGGTCGCCGCGCAGCAGGCCGAGACCGACCGGGACGCGGGCACCCTGCTCATCCGCGACTGCGGCGCGCCGATCGACACCCGGCCGCTGCAGGAACGCGCCGACCTGCCGCGGATCATCCGCGCGGGCAGGCACCTGGCGAAGCCGAAGCGCTACATCCCGTACCTCGCCGACCAGCTGGAGCACGAGTCCCAGCTGCCCGCCGCGGTCGCCGAGCAGGCGGCCTACGGCGACGGCTGGGTGAAGCTCGTCGGCGACTGGATCGACCGCGCCGCCGGGGACCTCACCCCGCTGTGGAGCGAGGACGTGCTGGCCGAGGCGATCGCCGTCGCGCACGCGCACGGCGCCCGCGTCACCGCGCACGTGTTCGGCGAGGACGCGCTGCCCGGCCTGCTCAACGCGGGCATCGACTGCATCGAGCACGGCACCGGACTCACCGACGACACCGTCGAGCTGATGGCCCGGCACGGCACCGCGCTGGTGCCGACGCTGGTGAACATCGAGAACTTCCCGTCGTTCGCCGCGGCCGCCACGAAGTACCCGGACTACGCGAGCCACATGACCGCGCTCTACGAGCGCGGCGACGCGACCGTGGCCAAGGCGGTCGAGGCGGGTGTCCCGGTGTACGCGGGTACCGACGCGGGCGGCGGCATCGAGCACGGCGTGCTCGTCGACGAAATCCGCGCGCTGCACCGCATCGGCATGTCCGCCGAGCAGGCGCTGGGCGCCGCTTCCTGGGCCGCCCGCGAATGGCTCGGCCACGGCGGCCTGGAGCACGGCGCGGTGGCCGACCTGGTCTGCTACGACACCGATCCGCGCACGGACCTGGGCGCCCTGCGCCATCCCAGCCGCATCGTGCTGCGAGGCGCCGTCGTCACCTGATCGACGGTCCACCGCGTCCGAAAGCGGATGTGGGGCGGTGAAAGACGAAGGTAATCTGGCGATTCCGCCGGAACCTCGGCGTGCTGGAGAGAACCCACGGCCGAGCGGCGGGATATCCGGGCGAGCGCGTCCCGGAACGCCGCTCGCTCGAGACGGAGGCGCCCGTGCAGGTACCGCAGCCCGAGCCCGCCGAAGGCGCTTCCGCCGCGGACGGGGGGACCGGAACGGCCACCAAGATCCCCACCCCGTCGGCCGAACGCGACCACCGCTGGGGCTTCGGCGCGTTCTTCCTGGCGGAGGCCGTGTTCATCCTCGCCTCGGTGACGCTGGCGGCGCTGTTCGGGAACCCGCGCGAGAGCGCGTGGTTCTCGACCGCTCTGGTGTGCATGCTGATGCTGCCGACGCTGGTCTCCGCGGCCGTCGCCGTGGTCATCACCCAGGTGCGCGGCAACGGCCCGCGGCTGGACTTCGGGCTGCACTGGCGCTGGGAGGACGTCAAGACCGGCTTCGGCATCGGCCTGATCGGGCTGCTCAGCACCACCGTCGCCTCGATGGTCTGGATCAACTGGGTGGGGCCGGAGAACGCGACCTCCACGGTCAGCAGCCTGCTCGACGGGGTGCAGCTGTCCCCGTCGCTGGCGGTGCTGATCTTCCTGCACGTGTGGCTGATCGCCCCGGTGTGCGAGGAGGTCCTCTACCGCGGACTGCTGTGGGGCGCCATGGAACGGCTGCGCTGGAGCCGGATCAGCGCGTTCGTGCTCAGCACCGCCGTGTTCGCCATCGGGCACCTGGAACCGGAGCGCACCTGGCTGCTGCTCATCATCGCGATCCCGATCGGGGTGGCGCGGATGCGCACCGGCAGGCTCACCGCGAGCGTGGTCGCCCACCAGGTGAACAACTTCCTGCCCGCGCTGGGCCTGCTGCTGATCTCCCTCGGGGTCGTCCCGGCGTCCTGAGCGGGACCTGCTGCGGGGCGCGACCGGCCATCTGGCAGAATAGGCGCCTGTTCGCTGCGAGTCGGTCCCTCTCACCGTCCGCGGCCATCGACGTATGAGCCATCCACTCCGTATTTCCCCACACGGCTTGGTTCGCTCACCCGAGCACGAACGAGAGTCTGAGGAGCACCAGCACCCGTGGCTGTGAAGATCAAGCTGGCCCGCATCGGTAAGATCCGGGAGCCGCACTACCGCATCGTCGTCGCCGACTCGCGCACCCGTCGCAACGGCCGGGCGATCGAGACCATCGGTCAGTACCACCCGATGGAGAACCCGAGCCGCATCATCGTCGACTCCGAGCGCGCGCAGCACTGGCTGAGCGTCGGTGCGCAGCCGACCGAGCCGGTTCAGGCCATCCTCGAGGTCACCGGTGACTGGCAGAAGCACAAGGGCCTGCCGGGCGCCGAGGGCACCCTGAAGGTCGCCGAGCCGAAGCAGAGCAAGGAAGAGCTGTTCGCCGCTGCTCTCGCCGCTGCCGGTGAGGACACCGTCGCCGAGGCCACCACGCCCAAGAAGAAGGGCGGCAAGAAGGCCGAGGCGGAGGCCGCTGAGGAGCAGAAGTCCGAGGACGGCCAGGCGTGACGGTCCTCGCGGACGCGCTCGAACACCTGGTGCGCGGCATCGTCGACAACCCCGACGACGTCCGCGTCCAACTCCTCACCACCCGGCGGGGCCGCACCCTGGAAGTCCACGTGAACCCGGACGACCTGGGCAAGGTCATCGGCCGTGGTGGCCGCACGGCGACCTCGCTGCGCACCGTGATCTCCGGGATCGGCGGGCGCGGCATCCGGGTCGACGTGGTCGACACAGATCGATGAGGACGGCATGACCGGTCCGGAGCTGGCCGTGGGCAGAGTCGTGAAGACGCACGGCGTGCGCGGCGAAGTCGTCGTGGACGTGCGCACCGACAGCCCTGAACTGCGGTTCGCGCCGGGCGCGGTGCTCGGCGTCCAGCGGCGCGGCAAGCCCGGACCGGACACGCTCACCGTGACAGCCGCCCGGCCCCACGCCGGGCCCCTGCTGGTGCGCTTCGAGTCGGTGGACGGCATGGACGAGGCCGAGCGGCTGCGCGGTGTCACGCTGACCGTGCGCACCGACGAGCTCGCGCCGACCGACGACCCGGACGAGTTCCACGACCACCAGCTGGAAGGTCTGCGGGTGGTGCTGCCGACCGGCGACGAGGTAGGCGTGGTGCGCGAAGTGCTGCACACGCCCGGCGGCGAGCTGCTGTCGGTGCGCACCGCGGACGACGTGGAACGGCTCGTCCCGTTCGTCGCCGCCATCGTGCCCGCGGTCGACCTCGCGGCCGGGCGCGTCGTCGTCGACCCGCCCGAGGGCCTGCTCGGCGACGACTGACTCGTCGCCCCTCTTCCCGGCTCCGCGCCGGAACTCCCCGCTCGAAGGAACACCCGTTGCGCATCGACGTCGTCACGATCTTCCCCGAATACCTGGCTCCGCTGCGCGCCGCGCTGCTGGGCAAGGCGATCGAGCGGGAGAAGATCTCCGTCGGCGTCCACGACCTGCGCGACTGGACCCACGACGTCCACCGCGCGGTGGACGACAGCCCGTACGGCGGCGGCCCGGGCATGGTGATGAAGCCCGACGTGTGGGGCGAGGCCCTCGACGAGGTGTGCGGCTCCGGGCCGCAGCCGCCCCGGCTGATCGTGCCCACCCCGGCCGGCCGGCCGTTCACCCAGCGCACCGCCGTCCGCTGGTCGGCGGAACCGTGGCTGGTGTTCGCCTGCGGCCGTTACGAGGGGATCGACCAGCGGGTGGTCGACGAGGCGGCGTCGCGGATGCCGGTGGAGGAGGTCTCCATCGGCGACTACGTGCTCGTCGGCGGCGAGGTCGCCACCCTGACCATGGTCGAGGCGGTGGCGCGGCTGCTGCCGGGCGTGCTGGGCAACCCGGCCTCCGCGGAGCAGGACTCGTTCTCCGACGGCCTCCTCGAAGGCCCCAGCTACACCCGGCCGGAGGTGTGGCGGGAGCGGCCCGTCCCGGACGTGCTGCGCTCCGGGAACCACGCCGCCATCGCCCGCTGGCGCCGGGACCGGGCGCTGGACCGGACCTACCGCCGGCGTCCCGACCTGCTGGAGCGGTTGCCCGCCGAGGCGCTGGACAAGAAGGACCGCGCCCGGCTGGACGCGCTGCGCGCCGAGGACGGGGCGGACGCCCCGGACTGACCGCGCCGGTGCTCCCGGATGCCGTTGTCCGGGGTCGGTTGCGGCGCCTGCCTGCGCGTCTGGCACACTTGACGGGTTGCCGCAGCCGGGTTCCGTCTCGGCGCGCACATCGCAAGCCAACCCCGTGTCAGGCGGCGGCCGCGGTTAAGTCCGGGCCACGATCCGCGAATGCACGGGTGCCTACGACACGGATGAGGACGGACCACCGATGAACACCCTGGACGCTCTGGACGCCCAGTCGCTGCGTTCCGACATTCCGGCCTTCCGGCCTGGCGACACGCTGAAGGTCTACGTCCGCGTCATCGAGGGTTCGCGCGAGCGGAACCAGGTCTTCCAGGGCGTCGTGATCCGCCGCCAGGGCGCGGGCGTCCGCGAGACCTTCACCGTCCGCAAGATCTCCTTCGGTGTCGGCGTGGAGCGCACCTTCCCGGTGCACACCCCCAACATCTCCAAGATCGAGGTCGCCACCCGCGGCCAGGTCCGTCGCGCGAAGCTGTACTACCTGCGCGAGCTCCGCGGCAAGGCCGCCAAGATCAAGGAGAAGCGGGAGCCGATCGCCGCTTCCTGACGCGGAACTCCCGCCATCGGCGGGTGACTTCGGACGACCCGGGTGCTTCGTGCATCGGGGTCGTCCTTTTTGTTGCCCTGCAGGCGATTCCGTTGATCCACGATCAGGTGAACGAGTCGGTGGGCCGTGGCGCATCACACCCCGGCTCCGTCCGCGCCGGCCCGGCACCGACCGTCCGCGGCGGGGGAATCCGCACGTCACGGCCGGGATGCGCGCGGCGGCCGCGCGTGCGGGAGGGCAGGGGGACTCCGCCGGGGTGCTCCGCGGTTCCAGTAGCCTGGCCGCGTGGCCGACGTCATGCGCTCTACCGGACCAGAAGAAGAGCCTCGCGAAGGCGCGGCTGCCGAACACGCCGAAGGGGGAGGCCGCCGCTCGCGGGGCGGTCGTTCGCGCGAGCGGAAGGGATCGTTCTGGCGTGAGCTGCCGATCCTGGTCGTGACCGCGCTGGTGCTGACGATCCTGATCCAAGCCTTCCTGGCCCGGGTCTACGTGATCCCCTCCCAGTCGATGGAGCAGACGCTGCACGGCTGCGACGGCTGCCAGAACGACCGGGTGCTGGTGGACAAGATCTCCTACCGGTTCACCGACCCCGATCCGGGCGACGTCGTGGTCTTCCGCGGCCCGGAGACGTGGGGCCAGAACGACTTCACGGTCGAGGAGCCCTCGAACCCGGTGGTCGGCTTCATGCAGAGCGCCATGTCGCTGGTCGGCTTCGGCTCGCCCGACGAGAAGGACTTCGTCAAGCGGGTCATCGCTACCGGCGGGCAGACCGTCGAGTGCTGCGACGACCAGAACCGCATGCTGGTGGACGGCAAGCCGCTCAACGAGCCCTACATCTACTGGGAGCCGGGCCGCGGCAACGTGCAGAAGGAGTTCTCGCCGGTCACCGTTCCCCAGGGCTACCTGTGGGTGCAGGGCGACAACCGCAACGACTCCAGCGACTCCCGCATCCAGGGCGGTGGCGGCGTCAACGGTGCGGTGCCGGTGGACAACGTGATCGGCAAGGCCCAGGTGATCGTGCTGCCGCCGCAGCGCTGGCAGAGCATCGAGGAGACCGATCCGCAGGCCGACGCGCTCGGCGCGCCCGCCTGGCAGGCGGGGCTTCCCGCGGGGATCGGCTTCGCCGCCGCCTTCCCCGTGCTGTGGGTGGGGCGCAAGTTCTCCGCCGCAGTCCGGCAGCGCCGCCAGGAGCGGCACTGACGGTGGGTGCACGGCTCGCGGTCGCCGGGGCGGGGTGGCGCCCGCCGCGGCCGGTGATCCGCCGCAGCAGCGGGAACTGGGCGCTGCAGATCGCCGTGGACCGCAGCGGTCTGGGGCCGGTCGCCGGGGTCGACGAAGCGGGGCGCGGTGCCTGCGCGGGTCCGCTCGTGGTCGCGTCCTGCGTCCTCCGCCCGGGGGACGCGCGGCGGTTCGAAGGGCTCACCGACTCCAAGGTGCTGACCGAGGCCGAGCGGGAGCGGCTCCACGAGGTGATCCTGCGACGCGCGGAAGCGCACTCGACGGTGGTCATCGACGCGGAGGACGTGGACGCGCTCGGCATCCACGTGGCGAACCTGGAGGGCATGCGCCGCGCGGTGGCGCGGCTGCCGGTGCACCCCGGGTACGTGCTCACCGACGGCTTCAAGGTGCAAGGCCTGGGGGCACCGAGCGTCGCGGTGCTCAAAGGGGACCTGGTCGCCGCGTGCGTGGCGGCCGCCTCGGTGCTGGCGAAGGTCACCCGGGACCACATCATGCGCGACCTGCACGAACGGTGGCCGAGGTACGGGTTCGCCGCGCACAAGGGCTACTGCACCGCGGACCACACCGCGAGCATGCGCGCGCACGGGCCGTGCGCGGAGCACCGCTGGTCCTACTCGAACGTGGTCGCCGCGGCGCGGTTGCACGGGATGCGTTCGCCGCGCGCGATCATCAGCAAACCCGGTCTGTTCGATGCTTCTGAGGGGGAAGTGGTGGACAATGGGAGAACGTAGGACGAACGACGGGGAAGGGCTCGCACTGCGATGAGCGCCGAGGATCTCGAAAAGTACGAGACCGAGATGGAGCTTCAGCTCTACAAGGAGTACCGCGACATCGTCGGGCAGTTCACCTATGTCGTGGAGACCGAACGGCGCTTCTACCTGGCCAACGCGGTGGACGTGCAGGTCCGGAACTCCGATTCCGAGGTCTACTTCGAGGTGTCCATGTCGGATGCGTGGGTGTGGGACATGTACCGGCCCGCGCGGTTCGTGAAGAACGTCCGGGTGATCACGTTCAAGGACGTCAACGTGGAGGAGCTGGACAAGCCGGACCTCCGGTTGCCGGAGAACGGGCCGTTCGGCGGGAGCTGAGCGGCAGCGGGCGGAGGGGCGCCCGGAACGGATGTCGGTGGAATGGGTGATCACCTGCGGGTGGTCACCCGTTCTGCGTTTCCCGGACGGGTGCCCGTAGCCCGTTCCCGCTCGAGTTGTCCACAGGTCGTCGATCCATCCACAGATTTCCCATTCGGGTCTGGTGGGTGCGATCCGGCCGGGGCAGTTTGGAATGGAGCCCGGAGATCCGCTCCGGGATTCCACTCCAGCCCGGGAGGACATCATGGCGGTGCGAACGCTCGACTACCGGCCGTTGCGCGGCGCGCTCTCCGACTTCTCCGAACGCGGAACGCACGCGTTGGGGCGAGCGGGCGAACGGCTCGCGGCCGAACACCTGGAGCGGCTCGGTGTTTCGGTGCTCGCGCGGAACTGGCGGACCGCGCGGGGCGAGCTCGACATCATCGGCACCGACGGCGACCTCGTGGTGTTCTGCGAGGTCAAGACCCGCTCCGGCATCGACTACGGGGCACCGCTGAACGCGATCGGGCCGAACAAGATCCGCCGGCTGCGGGAGCTGGCGCGGGCGTGGCTCGCGGAGCGGCGGCTCGTCGGCTGCCGGGTGCGGTTCGACGTCATCTCCATCCTGTGGCCGCCGAAGGGCCCGATCACCCTCGACCACCTGCCGGGGGTGTTCTGAATGGCGCTGCGGCGGACCTGGGCGGTCGCGCTGTTCGGCGTGGACGGCCGGCTGGTCGAGATCGAAGCGGACGTGCGCCGGGGCGGGCTGCCGAACGTGCAGCTGCTCGGACTGCCGGACACGGCGCTGCAGGAGGCGAAGAACCGGGTGCGTGCCGCGGTGCAGAACTCCCGGGAGGACTGGCCGCAGAGCTGCGTGACGCTGGCGCTCTCCCCGGCCGCGCTGCCGAAGGCGGGGACCTCGTACGACCTGGCCCTGGCCTGCGCGGTCCTGGCCGGGGCCGAACAGGTTCCCCCGCGGTTGCTGGAGGGAACGGTGCTGTTCGGCGAACTGGCGCTGGACGGCCGGATCCGATCGGTGCGGGGACTGCTGCCCGCGCTGCTGGCGGCTCGGCGGGAAGGCGTGCGGCGGGCCGTGGTGCCGGTGGAGGGCCTGGCCGAAGGGCAGCTGGTGGACGGGCTGGAGGTGCTCGGCGCGCACGACCTCGGTGAGGTCATCGGCTGGCTGCGCGGCCAGGCGGAACTCGCGGACCGCCCTGCCGAGCCGCCCGCTGGGCAGGCCGTCGAGGCGGAAGACCTGGTGGACGTGCTGGGGCAGCCGGAGGCGCGGTGGGCGCTGGAGGTGGCCGCGGCGGGCGGGCACCACCTGCTGCTGGTCGGGCCGCCGGGCACCGGCAAGACGATGCTGGCGCGGCGGTTGGGCGGTCTGCTGCCGGACCTGACCCGGCAGGAGGCGCTGGAGGTCACCGCGATCCACTCGGTCGCCGGTGAGCTCCGCGGTGGTGCTCCGCTGGTGTCGGCGCCGCCGTTCGTGCCCCCCCACCACTCGACTTCGGTGCCCGGGCTGATCGGCGGCGGATCGGGACTCGCGCGACCCGGAGCGGTCAGCAGGGCGCACCGCGGCACGCTGTTCTTGGACGAGGCCTGCGAGTTCGGGCCGCAGCGGCTCGAAGCGCTGCGCACCGCGCTGGAAGAGGGCGAGGTCCGGTTGTCCCGGCGGGACGGCACGCTGCGGTACCCGGCGCGGTTCCAGCTCGTGCTGGCCACGAACCCGTGCCCGTGCGCTCCGGCGCGCGATGCCGACTGCCACTGCGCGCCGCAGGCCAGGCGACGCTACTTCGGCAAGCTCTCCGGGCCGTTGCTGGACCGGGTCGACCTGCGGGTGGACATGCGTCCGGTCACCGCGATGACCATGCGCGGCGGCGAGCCACCGGAGTCGTCCGAGGTGGTCCGGGCGAGGGTGGCCCGGGCGCGAGAAGTCGCCGCCGAGCGGTGGTCGGAGCGCGGGTGGCGGACCAACGGCGAGGTTCCGGGTCCGGTGCTGCGCCGCGAGTTCGGCCTGCCTGGGAAGGTGACCGCGCTGCTGGACCGCGGGCTGGACGCGGGCGCGGTGACCGCGCGCGGCGCCGACCGCTGCCTGCGGGTGGCGTGGACGCTGGCCGATCTGGACGGGCGGGAGCGGCCCGAGGCCGAGCACGTGGCCGCGGCGCTGGCGTTCCGGGAACGGAGGCCGGCATGAACGCCCCGGTGCAAGTGGTGCGGACAGTGCTGAACGGATGGGCATCGTGCGAGGTCTCCGCGCACGTGGCGGCGTCCCGTGGAGAGCGGGGTGCGCGATGACCGGTACGGCGCGGGACGAGCGGCTCCGCGCGGCCCGCGCGTACCTCGCGGCGGTGGCGGAACCGCCGGCTCCGGCGCTCGCCGGGTGCGTTGCCGAGCACGGGCCCGTCCGGGTCGCCGAACTGGTCCACCGCGGTGTCGCTCCGGCGGCGGTGGCCGACGAGGTGGAGGCCCGCCGGGAACACGTCTCGGGGGCCGGGCTCCTGGCCGCCACCCGGAGCAGCGGAGCCCGGCTGCTGGTCCCGGAGGACCCGGACTGGCCTGCGGAGCGGTTCGCGCTGCTGGCCGGGGCTGCCGAAGTCGGGGTGCCGGGCCTGGCCGCGCCGCTGGCGCTGTGGGTGCGGGGCCGGGCGGAACTCGGCCCGGCGTCGGCGTCCTCGGTGGCCGTGGTCGGCGCCCGAGCGGCGACCGGGTACGGCGAACACCTGGCGGCGGAGTTGGGCCACGGCCTCGCCGCGTCCGGGGTCGCGGTGGTCTCCGGCGCGGCCTACGGGATCGACGGGGCGGCGCACCGGGGCGCGTTGGCGGCGGGCGGTACCACCGTCGCCTTCCTGGCCTGCGGCATCGACGTCGACTACCCGGCCGGGCACGGGCGGTTGCTGCGGGCGATCGCGGCGCAGGGGCTGGTGGCGACCGAGTACGCCCCGGGAACGACGCCTCGGCGGCACCGCTTCCTGGTGCGCAACCGGCTGATCGCCGCGTGCGGGCACGGCACCGTGGTCGTGGAGGCGGGCGCGCGCAGCGGTGCGGGCAACACCGCCAACACCACTGATGCGCTGGGGTTGCCGCTGATGGCGGTACCGGGTCCGGTCACCTCGGCGAGTTCGGTGGGGTGCCACGACATGGTCCGGGCGGGGAAGGCGGTGCTGGTGACCTCGACGGCCCAGGTGCTCGAAATGATCAATCCGTTGGGTGCGGCGCCACCGGTGGATCCGGTGGCCGCGGACCGTCCCACCGACGCGCTGGAACCACGGGCACGCCGACTGCACGATGCGATCGTTGCTTGCAACGGCGCCGATTCCGGGCGGCTCGCGCGCGAATGCGGACTGCCGGTGCGCACGGTGCGCGCGCTGCTGCCGGAGCTGGAACTGGCCGGACTGGTCGAGCGGAAGGAGGGCGGCTGGATCGCGGCGGGCGGGTGAACGGCCCGCGACCGGGAGCAAGCAGCGATGGGATCGCGTTCACGGCGTGGCCCCCTTGACCGGGCCCCGTCCAGGGGCGAGCGTTTGCGATATGGAACGCACACGGTCCGGCGCGACCGCGAGAACCGACCTCCGGGCGGCTCGGGCGGCGTTGCCGGCGGAGCTGGGCGGGGCCGCGGACGGGTTCCAGCGGCACCTCGCCGCGGAGCGCGGACTCTCGGAGCACACCGTGCGGGCCTACCTCGGAGACGTGTCCTCGTTGCTGGCCGACGTCGCCGCGCACGCGGGTCCCGGTGCCGGTCTGCACGCGGTGACCCTGCCCGCGCTGCGGTCCTGGCTCGCCGGGCAGCACGCCCAGGGCATCAGCCGGGCGACGCTGGCCCGCCGGGCGGCGTCGGTGCGGACCTTCACCGCCTGGGCGCACCGCACCGGCCTGCTCGCCGCCGACCCGGGACCGCGGCTGGCCGCGCCCGGCAAGCACCGCTCGCTGCCCGCGGTGCTGCGCGCCGACCAGGCCGATTCCGCGATGGCGGCTTCCGCCTCGGGCGCGGAGCAGGGCGACCCGGTCGCGCTGCGCGACCACGCGCTGCTGGAACTGCTCTACGCGACCGGCGTCAGAGTCGCGGAGCTGTGCGGTCTCGATCTCGATGACATCGATCGCGAGCGCAGGCTGCTGAGGGTGCTGGGCAAGGGCAAGCGGGAACGGGCGGTGCCGTTCGGCGTACCGGCCGATGCGGCACTGGAACGGTGGCTGTCGGCGGGACGGCCCGCGCTGCGCACCGACCGGTCCGGGCCCGCCGTCTTCCTCGGCGCGCGCGGCGGCAGGCTGGACCAGCGCATGGCCCGCCGGGTCGTGCACGACGCGGTGCAGGCCGTGCCGGGCGCGGCCGACCTCGGACCGCACGGCCTGCGGCATTCGGCTGCGACCCATCTGCTCGAAGGAGGAGCAGACCTCCGTAGCGTTCAGGAGTTGCTTGGTCACGCTACGCTCGCAACGACCCAGCTTTACACCCACGTGACCGTCGACCGGCTGAAGGCGATTCATGACCGAACCCACCCCCGTTCCTGACGACGCCGGGGGCGGTGCCCGCACCGTGGCCACGGAAGCGACATCGAGATCGACGTCGTCGAGGGCGAACCTCCCCGGCGAGCCGACCGCGCAGCGCAGCCGAAACGGCCGTGGCACGAGCTCCGCGACCAACGGCGCGAAGGTCAACGGCAGCCGGCAGCCCGAGGGCGCGGCCGCTTCCGAGCGGGCCGCCGCGCAGCCGGAGCGCGCCACCCGATCCAGGGGCGACCAAGAGGCTGACGCGGCGAAGCCCCCGGTCTCCGCGCGCCTGCCGTACTTGGTGCCGGACGACCAGCGCAGCGCCGACGAGGTCGAAGCCGGCATCGTCGCGCTGTGGCAGGCCTTCGGCGAACACCGCGACCAGGGGCTGCGCGACCGCTTGGTGCTGCACTACGCGCCGCTGGTCAAGTACGTCGCGGGCCGGGTCGGTACCGGGCTGCCCTCGCACGTCGAGGTTTCCGACCTGGTGCAGTCCGGAATATTCGGCCTGGTCGACGCGATCGAGAAGTTCGAGCCGGAACGCGGCCTGAAGTTCGAGACCTACGCGATGCAGCGGATCCGGGGCGCCATCCTGGACGACCTGCGCGCGCAGGACTGGGTGCCGCGTTCGGTCCGCAGCCGGGCCCGCGACCTCGAACGGGCGTTGGAACGGCTCGAAGCGAAGCTGCAGCGGCACGCCACCGACGTCGAGCTGGCCGACGAACTCGACGTGTCCGCCGACGAGCTGCACGAGCTGTTCGCGCAGCTGCAGATGACCAGCGTCGTCGCCCTCGACGACCTGATCAGCGTCGGCTGGGGCGGCACCGCCTCGCTGGCCGAGACGCTGCCCGACGACCGCGCCGAGGACCCGGTGGCCGCCCTGGTGGATCGGGACAGCCGCAGGCAGCTCGCCGAGGCGGTGGAGCGGCTCAGCGACCGCGACCGGGTCGTGGTGACGCTCTACTACTTCGAGAACCTGACCCTCGCCGAGATAGGCAAGGTCCTCGGCGTGACCGAGTCCCGGGTCTGCCAGCTGCACACCCGCGCGGTCCTGCGGCTGCGGAGCAAGCTCACCGAACCGCAGGGGTGAGCTCGGCGGACGGGCGCGGTTCGCCGGACCACGGCAGCAACCGGACCGCGCCGCCGCCGAGCAGGAGCATCGGGTCCTGGTAGCGCTCGCCCCGGCGAGCACCCCAGTGCAGGCAGGCCGCGGCCGAACAACCGGGATGGCCGGGTTCGAGCAGGCCGAGCGGCGTGCCAGCACCGACCCGGTCACCGCGCTCGACCGAGGCGCGGACCGGTTCGTAGGTGGTGCGCAACCCGCCCGCGTGCTCGACCGACACCAGCGGCCGGCCCGCGACGAGTCCGGCGAAGCGCACTACGCCGGGGCCGGCGGCGAGCACCACCGCCCCGGGTGTCCCGGGCAGGTCCACGCCGCGGTGGCCGGGGCCGTAGGCGGTGGTCGGCGCCTGGAACGGCCGCGACACCGCCGAACCGGGCAGCGGCAGGCGGAAGCCGTGGCCACCGGTGGGCGCCGCGGATCGCTCGGCCGTGGCCCCCTCCATCCCGAGCCCGGCCGTGGCGGTCCTGGGCGTCGAGGCGGAGACCGGCGCGGCCCCGGGCAGCACCGCGACCGGCAGCAGCGCCGACAGCGCCAGCGCGGCGATCGGCCCGAGCGGGGACCCGCTTGGCGGTCGGGGTGGTGACGGGCGGTGGCCGGGCCGCCCACCAGCGCGGGAGCCGGGTGTGCGGGGGAGCGGGAGCATGGTTCCACCGTGGCCCGCGCCGCCCGCCGCCGACAGGGGCGATCCGGGAATCTGTGGATGGACCGGCGCCCTGTGGACAACTCGTGACCGCGCCCGGGGGGTCTTTGCCGGTCGAGTACACTGTGACGGCGGTTTCGTGTGCGCACGATCCGACTTCGCGTGTCCGCGCGTCGCCGCCGGAAACCCGATCCCGGAGCAACGACCGGTTCGGGGAACCGACAACTCCAGCTCTCCCACGACGCCCGACGGCTGTGCCCGGTGGCGTCGATGTCGGCGCCGCACGGCGTCGAGCCGCCCGGCGGGCCCGGGCGGGACGCCACCGAGCGGCGGGGGATGCGGTTCGTCGGTCCGGCGCGGCAGCGGTGCCTCCGAGGTCCCGGCCGTCGAGGCCAGGGCGGGGGCATCGAACGCGGGCACCAGGGCGGCAGGTCACCCGGCCCGCCGCGAGAACCGAAACCCGGGGCCCCCCCCGGGGGGGGGCCCCCCCCCCCCGGGGGGGCCAGGCCCAGGGCCGGGGGGGCCACCACCCGCCGGGGGGCGCGCGCGGGGGGGGGGGGGCCCCCCCCCCGGGCCCCCCCCCGCGCCCCCCCCCCCCGCCCCCCCCCCCCCCCCCCCCCCCCCCCCCCCGGGGGGGCCCCCCCGACACAAGAGGTGCGAACAAGGCCATGGCCGTCGTCACCATGAAGCAGCTGCTCGACAGCGGCGTGCACTTCGGGCACCAGACCCGGCGCTGGAACCCGAAGATGAAGCGCTACATCTTCACCGAGCGCAACGGCATCTACATCATCGACCTGCAGCAGACGCTGTCGTACATCGATGCGGCGTACGACTTCGTCAAGCAGACGGTCGCCCACGGCGGGACGATCCTGTTCGTCGGCACCAAGAAGCAGGCGCAGGAAGCGATCGCGGAGCAGTCGCTGCGCGTCGGCATGCCCTACGTGAACCAGCGCTGGCTGGGCGGCATGCTCACGAACTTCCAGACGGTGCACCGCCGTCTCCAGCGGCTCAAGGAGCTGGAGGCGATGGAGCAGACCGGCGGCTTCGAGGGGCGCACCAAGAAGGAAATCTTGATGCTGACCCGCGAGAAGGACAAGCTGGAAAAGACCCTCGGCGGCATCCGCGACATGTCCAAGATCCCCAGCGCCGTCTGGATCGTGGACACGAAGAAGGAGCACATCGCCGTCGGCGAGGCTCGCAAGCTGAACATCCCGGTCGTCGCGATCCTGGACACCAACTGCGACCCGGACGAGGTCGACTACCCGATCCCGGGCAACGACGACGCGATCCGCTCCGCCGCGCTGCTGACCCGCGTGGTGGCCGACGGTGTCGCCGCCGGTCTGATGGCCCGCAGCGGCCGCGGCAACGGCGTTGCCGAGGGCGAGGAGAAGCCCCAGCCGGCCGGCGAGGAGCCGCTGCCGGAGTGGGAGCAGCAGCTGCTGACCACCGGTTCCGGTGAGGGTGCGGCGAAGGCCGACGAGCCCGCCCAGTCCTGATTCCGACCGTGCCGGTCACCCCAGCGGTGACCGGCACGATCATCGGGTCCCCCGGCCGCACCGCGGCTCGGGGCCCAGCGGCGGCGGGCGTCGAGCACGACCCGCCGCCCATTCGCGTCGCGAGCGGCCGCGGACGCACGTGCTGCCTCCGCTGCCGCCGCTGATCTTCCGCTGTGCACACATTCCGAAAAAGGACGGACCCGCACGATGGCGAACTACACTGCGGCCGACGTCAAGCGTCTCCGTGACCTGACCGGCGCCGGCATGATGGACTGCAAGAAGGCCCTCACCGAGACCGACGGGGACTTCGACAAGGCCGTGGAGGTCCTGCGCATCAAGGGTGCCAAGGACATCGGCAAGCGCGCCGAGCGCTCCGCCGCCGAGGGCCTGGTCGTCGCCGCCGGCGGTGCGATGATCGAGCTGAACAGCGAGACGGACTTCGTCGCCAAGAACGACGAGTTCATCGCGCTGGCGGACAAGGTCGTCGAGGCCGCGAAGGCCGCGAACTCCTCCGACCTGGAGACGGTCAAGGCCGCCCCGCTGGGCGACAAGACCATCGGTGAGGCCGTGCAGGACCTCGCCGTCAAGATCGGTGAGAAGCTGGAGCTGCGCCGCGTCGTCGTCTTCGACGGCCAGGTGACCACCTACCTGCACCGCCGCGCCGCGGACCTCCCGCCGGCCGTGGGCGTGCTGGTCGAGTACACCGGCTCCGACGAGGACGCCGCGCGCAACGCCGCGATGCAGGTGGCGGCCCTGAAGGCCACCTATCTCAGCCGCGACGACGTCCCCGAGGACGTGGTGGCCAACGAGCGCCGCATCGCCGAGGAGACCGCGCGCGCCGAGAACAAGCCGGAGCAGGCCCTCCCGAAGATCATCGAGGGTCGTCTGAACGGCTTCTTCAAGGAGAACGTGCTGCTCGACCAGCCGTCGGTGCAGGACAACAAGAAGACCGTCAAGGCCCTGCTGGACGAGGCAGGCGTGACCGTGACCCGCTTCGCGCGGTTCGAGGTCGGCCAGGCCTGATCCCGCCCGGGGGGGGGGGGGGGGGGGCCCCCCCCCCCCCCCCCCCCGCCCCGCGGCGCCGCGCGCGCCCCCGGGGGGGGCGGGGGGGGGGGGCCGCCGCG